>JAPPIP010000075.1 GCA_028820595.1 Nitrososphaerota archaeon
GTGGGGGGGCGCGGCGGCTGCGCCCCCCCTATGGCGGGGACCACCTTCTCATGTCGGGGGCGCGGGCGCGGGCCCCCCGCCGGGGCCGGGGGCCGGCCTGCGCGGCTCGTCAAGCTTTGCGCCTATGATTTCTGCAAGCCTGTCGATGTCGGATGCCGCAAACCCGAGCCTTGCCGCGTTTGCCTCCTGCTCGAAGTGGCCTGCAATCGGGATGAACACGGACGGCGTGCCTGCCGCCTCCGCCTCGTCAATGGTCGAGCGCCCGGCAAGCGAGACCAGCACGTCTGCTGCCAGGATCAGCTCGTGGAGGTTGTCCACGTATCCCATGACCCTGGCGTCGCGGCCGCGGGCTCCTCTTATCTCTGCGGCCGCGGTTGCAATCGAGGGCCCGGAAACTATCACCGTCTCCGTGCCGCCCCCGCCCCCGCCGCGGTCAACTTCGGCCATGGCGTCCAGCACGCGGTCGATCAGAAAGGCCCCCGCGTCCGTGCCGCCGACTGACACCAGCACGGTCTTCTTCTCAAACCCGCAGGCCCGGCGGATCTCCTCCCTTGTCCTGCCCGGGCTTCTCGTTATGGGGCCTACCCTGAACACGTTTCCGGCACTGTGGCCGATCTCCGGCATTATCACGGCGTCGCACTTTTCCATCATCTCGCGCATGGCCCTGTTCATCCTCCCCTCGATGGCGGTGCCGGGCCAGCCCGCCGTAAAGCTGGTCTGCAGTATGTCGGTAATCAGGATCGTCTTGATTCCCACCTCCTGCGCCACGGCAACCGATGCAAAGTCCTCGTCGCTCACCACCGCGTCCGGGTTCTCGCGTGCGATGATCCGGGACGCTATTTTCTTGCAGTCCCTGTAGTACCGGTAGTATCTCCACAGCCACCTTGCGGGGTTCCTGAGCCTGCCGTTTTCGTCGACCTCGAACCTCGGGGGCCTGTACTCGTCGCGGACCGACTCCCCGGCGCCCGCAAGCAGGCGCGCCGCGCCGCCGCCGGTCGTAAAGCTGACGCCCGACCCTAGATGCGCCGAGATCGCCGCGTCGCGCGTGGCGTGCCCGAGGCCTATGGGGCTCGTGAAGAAGCTGATTCTCTTGTCTGACATGGACGCATCCTCTTTTTGCATGCATGAATTTCTAGCTTTTTTGGCAGCCCCAGCTGTAACCGTGCCAGCCGGCCGGCAGGAACTTGGGGAGGCAGCTGTCGTGCGCAAGGGCCGGCCTCCACTCAAGATTTAAATGGATTTTGGCAGCGTCTGCCCTTGGGCTCATAGTCCAGCTCGGTTATGACGTCGCCCTTACACGGCGAAGATCCGGGGTTCAAATCCCCGTGAGCCCATGCTCAATTGGGTTCAGGCCCATCATTATAGACGGCAGAAAGCGAACCGGGACGCTTACAGTATCCCATCCCATATTTTTTACACCTCGAGCTTGCGCATGACCTTTTTGAACTCTGCAAACAATTCTTCAAGCGTGGGTACAAAGTACACACCATCAAGCCCGTTTTTGTGCCCCATGAGCTTTTCTGCGATATTGTAGTTTATGGAGTTGTCAAGCTTAAGTATCGTGTTAAACCTTTTTCGAAATCCATGATCTGCTTGGACGTCATAGCGGCCATTGTCCTTGATCCTGGTGATGTTGCTTCTTGTTATGGTGCGATATATTGCAGATCTTGCCCCGTTCCACGTGAGCTGTCTTGGGGACGGACCCCTTGCCGCAAACAGCGGCGTGTCTGCGGTGAAGGATTCCCCCGCCCTTTTGCGGCAGTCGTGGTGCAAGTCCAGTGCGCCTGATGCCTGTGGTGTAAGAAACGCCCAGTATTCCTCTATCTCCCCTGCATAGAGCCTCACTGCACGGCAACCGTGTGACATTCTCCTAGTGTGCCCCATGAGGAGTTCGTGACCAAACACACCTATCCTTGTACCCGTTGATATCAGAAAATGGATCAAGGCTACGTCTCGCGCACCCGCAGTATGGGACAACATAGTTCTGATCTCTCCTGTGGTGTATGCCCGGAGAGCTGGAGGCCTTTGTCTTTGCGGGAACATTTTACGTATGATATCCCAGTCGACGCGTATGCCATTTATCACGCAAAAGTGCTTAATTCAGTAGTTCGGATTATTGAATATTTTTCTAACCATATATTAAACGATGAAATTA
>JAPPIP010000062.1 GCA_028820595.1 Nitrososphaerota archaeon
GACATCTGATGTATGTGGCCTTATTGTTGTGCTAAAAGAGCTTGGTTCACACAAACGTACTATATCCTTGGTGCGCACTGGCCTCGCTGCCCACATGACATATACCACGCGTTTTTACTGACCATCCCTTGGAATGTCGATATGCCTCTTCTCAGAGCCAACCATACCAGTCACACCTAGCCTTCCATAACCTGGATTATATTCTCAATCTCTTTTATTTTCTGGATGTTTAACGAGCAGTGCACCCATAGCCTGTCGGTTTTTTAACAATGTAGTTTTGTTTGATCAACTTCTTGACAGCTTTGTCCACGTTGCCGCGTTCGTTCTTTGGAAAACCCTTGGGCAGATTGTCTAGCGATGTATGCCTTTTGCCAATATAACCATACAAGTACATTTTCCTCAGTATTGTGACTTCAATTTTGTTCATCTGTAGACCAAACCAAGAGTCGCATATATAGTATTTTTTTACTATATTATGGGTAAATTATTATATATCATACTTAACCTACCATACAACATGGTAATGACTATGCAAGCAACAGATCAGCAGTTGGAAGGGGATGTCGGACCGCTGGCAAGCATCCTTCCGTGCTCGGAGTCGCGCATACTGGATCACATGATAGTCATGAAGGCGTTTGACTATTCCATCACGGACATTGCCAACATGTCGGGTGTCGGAATAAAGACCACGTTACGCATAGTCCACAGGTTGGAATCAGATGGTGTACTACTTCGGACAAGAAATGTGGGCAGGGCGATAATGCTCAAGATCAACCCTGACTCTGAGAGGGCCAAGACTCTGGAAAAGCTGTCGCTTCAGGTAGCGCGCGAGAGAATCATGGACGCAACAAGTTCTAACGCGCAGTAACTGCGCGTGGGCCGAAGTGCTAGGTGACGATCAAGGTGATCTTGTCGGCTTCTCCAACATTTCGGAGGCCTTCCTAGCCGGCCAGATCCCCTGCCGCGCGCCGTCACGTTGATGGTGTGTGCAATGCCGGGGGTCACTCCGGCCCGCGCGCACGCGGCCATACTGTTCCTTGAGCCGTACGCGGCGTCGCCAAGCAGGATGTCGGGCGCGGCCCGGTTACGGGGGGGGGGGGGCGCCCGAGAAGAGTGACGCGGGGGAGACGCCGGACGCGAGAAGGTTTTCGTATCTCGGACCGTCGCCGTCGAGACGGGGTGTACCGGGCGGCCCCGTGCGTCGCGCGCCGCCCTCCGTCTTGGCGCCGCCCTTTGCGGCCACGTGGTACGCCCTGCCGTCCATCCTGGTCTTGTCGTCAGTGATATAGGCGGACAGCATACGCCTGCTCCCGGACATGACAGCATCGAGCAGTTTCCGGCGGCGCGGCATCGTGGCGGGTGACGCGCATGCCACCAGTGCGGACACATGGCGCAGTCGGGGGCGGCCTGCAGTGGCGTTTGGCGGCATTCCGGCGTCCGTTTGCCGTGTCGCAATTTATATTCAAATATGCAGCATATGTATGTCGTATGGACTCGAACGGAGCGGTTACGTGCATGAATGATGTCATCGGCGACGCCATGGCCGAATACTCGAAGCGGCTCCAGCGGTCGCTGCGCGCCATCCAAGTGGCGTGCGACAGGAACCCGGACAGCGTACTGCTGGTGCTGTTTGGGTCAAGGGCGCGCGGCGGGGCCTCCGGGAAGAGCGACGCGGACTTTTACCACATAGTGCGGAAGGACAAGTGGTCCGATGCCAACTATGGCGTGGTGGACAGGTCCGGACGCGTGCCTTCTGGACTGCAACGGTACACCGTGCTTGTCGACACGATACGAACGTTCGAGAAATACGGCAACCTGTACGGGACGGCCGAATACTGGGCTCTGCGCGAGGGACACGTCGTGTACGAGGCGCCGGGGGCCGGCCGCGTGAAATCCAGAATCATCGACTACTCGAAGGCAGATGTAAGAGTGTGCGCCCCGCGATGGCTTGGCCTGGCAAGACGCCACCTGTCGGAGGGCCGCACGTACGCCGACAAATACAGGGACGGCCGCGTGGACGCCGACTTTACCTGCCACATGGCGCGCAAGTCTATAGAAGACTCGGCAAAGGCCGTGCTTCTGCATGACCGCGTAAAGTTCCCGTTCGTACGCAGCCTGCGCGTGTTGTGCGGCCTGCATCCACCGGTATCACAGATGACAAAAGACCTCGACCTCGATCGCGTGGACAGCTGGCACGCGCGTCATAGGCGCGGGCGTGCGCGCCCCCTGACGCGGAATGACTATGACGATGCTATGCGTTCGGCGCAATCCATTTATGAAAAGGCCGCAGGCATAATGGCGTGAGCCGCGAACCCTTCGACATAGGGCATTGTTGGGACGAGAGAAGCATAAATGAGAAAATCTCCAGGTTGGAAACCATGCGGGATTACGGCAACGACCTTTCACAAGAGGCGGCCAGGCTGATAGACGTGCTGGAGGAAAGGAAGCGTAACCTTCGCAAACAGGACTGATGCGTGCGGTGGGCGCGTACCAAGAAACTACGGTTTGCACGCCTTGCAGTCCCCCGTGACATTTGTCGTATTCTTGGGTTCTTCCTCGTTGACTGCTGGTAGGGTGGCAGGAGTGAGCTCTCAATGGATCTGTGTCCATGCCCCTACTGCGCCTCTAAGGTTATAACCGACAGTGGTTATGTACATTGCACATGGATGATGCAGGCTGGCAGGAGAAAGAGGGGGAGGAAATACGCGTCCCAAAGGAGGCGCGCGAATTTGTGCCCGACTGGGCCGAGGAGACCGTGCTGGGCGAGCCGCAGGGCTCACGCCGGCAGTACAGGTACGGCAACCTGCACATACGGGAGTATGACGACTGCTATACCGTGCACGCGGACAGGGTGGACCCGCGCAGGGACCCGCTCGGGCACCTGATACGCGACGCGCCCGAGGTCCTGATCGGGGCCGGCTGCGGGCTTGCGGCGGGCGCGCTTGCATACGCCGCATCAAAGAGCGTAGGCGGCAGCAGCGGAAACGACAGCGGGAGGACTGGCCGCTCTCTGCTCGTGGCCGCCACCGCGGCCGCCGCGTCTGGCTACGCGTCGTACGCGGCCGCAAAAGAGGTCCGCCGCAGGCTACGCCGCCGCGACACCGAGGTGTGACTGATGCCCGCGACGCTGCGCGCCGTCATGGTGCTGTTGAAACTGCTGCCGTCCGTGATTGCCCTGCGCCGTGACAGGCGCAGGTGGGCCAGCCTCAAGGACGGGGACGGCGGGCAGAACAGCGCGATTGACGAGGACGCGTTCCGCTCAAACGCGCGCCGCATGCTAAACGCGCTCATATCGCTCGGGCCCGTCTACATCAAGCTGGGACAGTGGCTCTCGTCGCGCGCGGACATACTGCCCCACCCGTACCTCGGGGAGCTGGCCAAGCTCCAGGACGACGTGCCGGCCGCGCCGTTTGAGGAGGTCAGACCCATACTTGAGAGGGAGCTGGGGCCGCTTGGCGACACGTTTGAGGAGATCGACAAGACGCCCATATCGGGCGCCTCGCTGGGCCAGGTGTACCGCGCCGTGTATGACGGCAGGCAGGTGGCAGTCAAGGTGAGGAGGCCCGGGATAGAGAGGATGGTCAGGCGCGATCTCGCCGCCCTCAAAAAGGCGCTGCCGCTTGCCCTGCGCTTTGTCGACCCGAACCTGAGGTACTCGGCGCAGGCCATGCTCTCCCAGTTTACCGAGAGCATCCGGGAGGAGATGGACTATACCGCCGAGTCGGAGAACCTCAAGAGGATAAAGAGGGACATGTCCTCTGCCGGCGGCGGTAGCAGCAGCAGCCGCCGCCGCCGTAACGGCAGCAACGGCGCCGCGTCGTCGTCATCATCGTCGGTGATAGTGCCGTCGGTGCTAGACGACCTGTCCTCAAGGGACGTGCTTACCATGGAGTACATACCCGGCATCAAGATAACGGACATCGCGTCGCTTGACGAGAAGGGAATCGACCGGCAGAGGCTGGTAGTCGACGTGCACAAGGTCTTCTTTACGATGCTGCTGAGGCACTCCGTATTCCACGCGGATCCGCACCCTGGAAACATATCCGTAACCGACGACGGCAGGCTGATCCTCTACGACTATGGGATGGTGGGCAGGCTCGACGACGAGACCAGGATGAGGCTGGTACGCCTGTACCTGGCCCTGGTCGAGAAGGATCCCCCCCGGACGGTCAACGCGATGAGCGACCTGGGCATGCTCGTGCCCGATACGAACAGGGAGGTGGTCGAGAGGGGAGTCGAGATGACAGTCAGGGCCATGCACGGGCGCAAGCCCGACGAGATGGAGGTGCAGAGCCTGATGGAGATGGCAAACCGCACGATGAGCCGGTTTCCGTTCGTGCTTCCAAAGAACCTGGCGCTGTACATGAGGATGGCCTCGATCATAGAGGGCATATACAAGACGCACGAGGTTGACTTCAAGTTCGTGCGCGTGCTGCGCGAGATTCTGGAGGAGGAGAGCCTCATCAAGGACGCGTACGTGGAGGAGATAAAGCACTCCATAACGAGGCTTGCAAAGTCGATTGACGCGACGATATCGATCGCGCCCGAGCTCAAGCGGTATCTGGACGAGTCCAAGCCGCACGCGTTCGGCACAAGGCGGCGGGAGAACCGCGCCGACGCCAACATGATACTCCTGTCCGGCTCGATATTCTCCGGGGCCGTGTTTGCGGGATCGGCCGTCGTGTACGCGCTGCACGGCGCGGCCGAGCCGGCCGCGGCGGCGGGCATGGCCGGCTCGCTTGCAATAATGGCCGCGGCGGCCGTACTTGCGCACAAGAGGCGCCACCGATAACCGTGCCGCTACTTTACGGCAATCTCAAGCCCCTTTCTCTTCCTGACCGGTATCACTATGGTCAGGACCCCCTTCTCGTACTTTGCAGTGGGGGACTGCCGCTTGTCTTCCTTTTCCTCGCCCTCTGCCGGCGCGCCGTCGTCGTCGTCACCCCCGCCGCGCCTCGGACGGAATGCCGCGGCCGCCGGGAGGCGCATCTTCTTGTCCACAAAGCTGGGGCGCTGGGCGCAGATTATCTCCCCGTCGCCGCCATGACCGCCCTCGCCGCCCCTGATGTCGAGCCATGCCTCCCTCTCCTTGCACGCCTGGATGCGGAGCATCCTGCCCCTCAACGTTACACTGACGTCCTTTTTCTCAAACCCGGGCATGTCCGCTGCCACGATCAGGCTGTCGTCCCTGACGTACATGTCAATCGGGGGCAGTACGAACTCGTAGAACTCCCTGGTCTTGGCCCCGATCTCTTTTGTCATATCCTGCGCCAACCTCTCTGCCGGACCCATAGACGTGTGTGGGCCGTCAAGCTATAAGTATTTGACCATGGGGGCAGCAGATGGAACCGAACCCCGGACACGCCGGGTTCCAGAGGGTGGGCCATAGAGAGCCGCAGGGAGAAGCAGACCGGGCAACTATCACGTTGGCATCGCTCGTACACGTGACAGCCCTGATCATCTCCTGCAGCATTGCGGGAGTGCCGTTTGATCCCTGGCGGTCCGGGCTAACGTGTCTCAGTTCCATGTGCTGGAATGGCATGTAAGATTTAAGTAAGGACTCAAATGACCGTTGCTACTTGCCCAACTTGCCATATCACGCTAGCTTGCGCCGTCTTCAGACATCGATTTGTGGGCGGCATGAGGCGCAGCGTGATGTTAACTATTCATATACTACTTATAAATCCCTAGTGACATTACCACGTATGGAGAAACTCGGAGTACGTCCATTTGACGACAAGACATGTTTCTTTTAACCGGAGGGATGGAGACAAGTTGGCACAGAACCATCCTTGCAACGTCTTTGTCCTAGTTCGATGTACAAAGTCTAAGCACACGAACTGCACGCCTGTGCGCAATGCCGTGATGAAGAACTTTAAGAACGTACTACAGGCATACACCACGAATACAAACATCGAAGGCGTAGAATACTGCGTCGCAGGCAAGGCCTTGGTGAAAGATTCCGAGGTTGAGAAGTTTGAACGAAAGCTGAGACGCCTAAAGACGGATGCCAAGGTGCCGGTAGGCATATCAGAGCTGAAGATGCTCGTTTCCAAGTGACTTACATAACACCAAGGTGCCTTCATGGAAATTCTACTAAAGACGTACAAGGCGCGTCAAGAGAGCGTTGTCGCGTCACTTGGGAGGAGTAGAAAGTTACACCCGGGCATCAAAAGAATAGAGACGTATCAAGATACCGAGGGTGATTACTACGTGGTGGTGCATCATAACAAGTTGCGCCTATCTGAAACCAAACACAAAAGCATAACTGAATGGCTGAACAAGATGAAGTACGTTCGATGCGCCACGATAGTAGAGACTGTACCAAATAACTTTCAAACGAATTACAAGAATCGGGACTGTAGATTTATCTTTGATATAGACAGTACCCTCACACACGGGCGTCCCGGAATCATTGCAAGGGAAACGAAATCAATCCTCGGCCTTCTAAAATCCAAAGGGCATTGGATACACTTTGCAACGGGAAGGCGGGAGGGTGATGTGTTTAGGATGATAAGGTATTGCAGGACGGAACCCGAAGGCATAGCTGAGAACGGAGGCCTGATCATACTGGATGGAAGGACAGAGGTCTTCGGAAACAGAGAAGAACCGGACGCGGCGTTTTGGTGCTTGGTGGGCCGATACGGCACACGCGTCAAACAAGACATGCAGCAAGGCTCGAGGAGAACCGAACGGATCATTGACAACACTCTGCGCAAGCAAGAGTATGAAAAATGCACCAAAAAATACAATGTCGACATCTTGGCCAGCAAGTCTTCCTACCACATCGTAGCGAAGGACATCAACAAGGGGACAGCCCTGCGCAAACTAATCGATGATCGCGGCTGGAATAACGACTACATTGTGTGCGTGGGGGACAGCGACCTTGACGTCCCAATGTTTCAGGAGGCAGACGCAAGCTTTGCTGTCCGTAGTTCGTCTGCACTCGCAAAAAAGCACGCGTCATACGTGCTGGCCAACGATTTCGAGCAGGGCGTAAAAGAGATGGTCACTGTTTGGTTCAATTAAGATATCGCGCAAACCGCGGTCAGCCTGTGCAGGCATGTCTCCAGATCTGGCTCACAAATGCGCAACGCTGCCCCCGGCGAGATTGAATCTCCCTATTTTTCAGACCCTCGGAATCTTTTCGCTTTTCTGTACGCCTTGTATGCTCCGCGGCCCGCCCTCGCAAGCCTCAGCATGCGCAACAGCCTCAGGACTCTGAGTATTGCCAGCACCCTAAAGAACGGTATGAGCAGCAGCAGGTCGAACCAGTGCCTGCGTACGAACTCCCGCGGGCTTCGGATTCTGCGGTACTTGAACCATACGTCAACGGCAAAGACGCCCCAGATTGACTAGTTTACAACAGCCCATGCCGTCTGGTAGGATTCGGGAATCTTGATCAGAGGCTCCAGCCCTACAAGATCCGCGTCAAACGCCATGAAGCCGACTACAAATATGCAGAACCACGCCAAGGTTGAGAGGTCCACCACTGTGCCCCAGTGCCTCATGTCGGTTGCCGGTCAGCCTCTTGCATGTTAGTCTATGCTCTACCATGTCGGGAGCCCCGATCCCTCGAGCCATCATCTCCCGACGCTTTCCACGAGAATGCAGCTCCCGCCAAGTTACCGGTATCCTTGGAGGGTGCCGCCGCCAGCCGCCGGTGGGCGGCCGCCGGAAGCCCAAAAGACGGGGAGAAGGCGCGGGGCGCGGGGCGCGGGGGAACGGCCGCCGCGCCCAATCCATTCTGCTTTTATTATGTGCGTGCGGCCACACCGTGTTGATAGTCGCGATAGAGGGGGTGGACCAGGCGGGCAAGCACACGCAGTCCGTAATGCTGCAGAGGGCACTCAAGAGGCGCGGCGTGTCGGCAAAGCTGTTCCACTTTCCAAGGTATGACACGCCCATCGGGCGCGCGATAAGCAGCCACCTGGCCGCAAAGAGGCGCCGGGGGATCCCGCCCCAGGTCTTCCACTGCCTGCAGGCCGCCAACAAGTGGGAGTTCCTGCGCGTGATAGAGGGCGCGCTGCAGGATCACGACGTCGTCATAATGGACCGGTACCACTCGTCCAACGTCATATACGGCGCCGCGAACGGCGTCGATCGCAGATGGCTCGAGGGCCTGGAGCGCGGGATGCCGGAGGCCGCGCTTACCATACTGCTTGACATTCCAGTTATGGTGTCCTTTGCGAGGCGCCCCGCCGGCCGCGACAAGCTTGAGCGCGACAAAGGGTTCCTCAGATCGGTGCGCTCAGAATACCTGTCCATGGCCCGGAGGAG
Source organism: Nitrososphaerota archaeon (assembly GCA_028820595.1). Lineage (GTDB taxonomy): Archaea > Thermoproteota > Nitrososphaeria > Nitrososphaerales > Nitrosopumilaceae > Nitrosopumilus. The sequence continues at coordinate 8,281 of JAPPIP010000062.1, forward strand.
GCGCTGGAAGGTGGTGGGCGCGGACAGGCCCAAGGGCGACGTCCACGCGGAGGTGCTCGGGTACCTCCTGCCAAGGCTGGAGGTGGCGCCGGCAAAAAGGAAGAAGGCGGCGCCCGCGTCGACGCGCCGTCCCGGGACCGCGGGCGCGCCCCGGAAGGGAAGCGGCGGCGGCAGGAGGCGGGGCCGCGCATGACCGCCACGCCCGCCAGAAAGTACCTGGACATCATCGACCCCATACACGGGTACATCAGGGTCTTTGGCCCTGAGATCGCGGTCATAGACCACCCGCTCTTCCAGAGGCTGCGGCGCATAAGGCAGCTGAGCGGGGCGCACCTGACGTACCCGTCGGCGCAGCACACACGGTTCGAGCACTCGCTGGGCGTGATGCACATCGCGAGCCAGGCGGGACACATGCTGATGGACAAGGGCATCATGGACCCGGACAGGATCGCCCTGCTGCGCCTGGCCGCCCTACTGCACGACATAGGGCACGGCCCGTTCTCGCACCTGTTTGAGGAGATACTGCACCTCAGCCACTCGTCCCACGAGCAGTTCGGCAGGCGACTCATACTGGAGTCGGAGATCGGCGACATACTCTCCAGGCACGGCTTTGGCAAAAAAGAGGTGGTCGACGTCGCGTTCGGCACGTCCGGCCACCAGTACATGAACCAGATCATATCCGGGGCCTTGAGCGCCGACATGATGGACTACCTGCGCCGGGACAGCTACTTTACCGGGGCCCAGATGGGCCGCACGGAGCACCAGCGCATACTCCAGTCCTTTGACGTGCACAAAAGGGAGCTGGCAATAGAGCGCTCGGCCCTGTACTCGTTTGAGTCCATGATGCATGCCAGGTACCAGATGTTCAAGGCAGTATACTTTCACCGGACCGTCCGCGCCGCGGAAGTGATGCTGCTCGAGGCCCTCCGCATATCGGACGCCGAGTTCGGGTTCACCACGTTTGACCTGGATGACATACCGAACCTTACAGACGAGCCCGTCCTGTCCATGATGGCCACCACCGACGTCCCGGGGCTTGCCCGCGCAAGGTCCCTTGCGGTGGACTACCGGAACCGCAGGCTGCTAAAGTGCGTCTTTGAGCGCATCATTACAAGCCGCAGAAAGCTGCAGGGCATCAAGACCGACAGGCTGCGCTCCGCGATATCCGACGCGTCGGGCGTCCCTGAGTCGGCCATATTCGTCGACAGTTCAGCCACCCCGTCCATACCGCTTGCGCCCTCAAAGAGCGAGTCGAGCCACATCTTGGTGGTCTCGCCGCGGTCCGGTGGCAGGAGGAGGGGCGGCAGCAGCAGGGGGAAGGAGGCCGAACGCATGCCGATATCGGACATACCGTCGGTCCACGCAATATCTGGGTTCATGAACATTCTGCGCGTCTACACGACGTCCAGATACCGCAACAAGGTTGAAATTGCGACGCGTTCGACACTTGATGACATATCATGACCGCGTCGACGCCCGCCCCACAGCCCGCCCGGAAAAGAAAGAAGAGAATAGTCATAAAGCTCTCCGGCAGGGTCTTTGATCCCAACAACACCCGCGCCCTCAAGGACTATGCGTCGTTCTTTGCAAAGATAAGCAGGATATGCCAACCCGTAATAATAGCCGGCGGCGGCACCATCGCGCGACACTACATATCGGACGCGCGCTTTTTTGGCGCCGACGAGTCCACCCTCGACGAGCTCGGCATAGAGATATCACGGCTCAACGCCAAGCTCCTCATATACGCGCTGAAGAACCGAGCGTACTCGCACCCGCCCACCACGCTGCAGGAGGTGCGGCACGCAGTCGACGACGGGCTGATCGTGGTTGCCGGAGGGCTGCATCCGGGCCAGTCCACCAACGGCACCGCGGCCCTGATAGCCGAGAAGGTGTCCGCCGACATGTTCCTGAACGCGACTGACGTGGACGGCGTGTACGACATGGATCCCAACAGGTTCAAGCGGGCTAAGAGGTTCAAGCGGATCGAGCTCAAGGGGCTCAAGAGCATGCTGGTCCACGAGGACTCCATCGCGGGGGGCTACGACCTCATGGATATAGTGGCGCTGAAGATAATCGAGCGGTCCAGGATAAGCACGCGCATCCTCAAGGCCGACCCCAAGCTTATTGAAAAGGCCATCAGGGGCACCGGGATGGTGGGAACCGAGATCGTCCTGCCGCCGGCCGCGGCCGCCGCTGGCGCAAAGAGGCGCGGCAAGAAGGGCTGAGAGGTGTTGATCAGACGTCCTGTATCACGGGGCGCGTCTCGGACCAGATCTGTATGCTGTCCCCCGGATACCTGGGCATTCCGCCCTCCCCTCCTTCCCCGGCCGCCGTCAGCTTTTGGTATATGGCCACGGCCTCGTCCCTCGTGACCGCCTTTGACTGCGCCTTTGTGTACCCGTCCGCGTCGGTTATTATCGCGACGAACCCGTCGGCGGACTCGACCACGGCCGCCATCTCCTCCTCGCCCACCGGCTCAAACGATCCGCCCGCCCTCTTGGTGGTCAGGGTGAGCATTCCAAAGCCGGCCGCCCCGAACATCTTCATCTGCGACCTGCCGGCGCGCTGCTTGCCCTTCTGCACGGCCTGAAAGTACTGCATGGACGTAATGCGCGCCAATGATATAATAACCAAGCACTGCCACACGTACCAGTGAATCCGAGGATCTTTGTCGGCGCGGCGGCGGGCGCGATGGCGGCCATCATAATAGGAATACTGGTGACTGGGCCCGCCATGGTGGCAGACAACGCGCCGCTCGTGCCCGGGATGCAGCAAGGGGACGGCAGCAGCAACACCGCCCTGATCCTGCCGCTGCAGGTATCCCTTGAGGACATCGCAGTCGAAAAGATAACGGACAGGGCCGCCACGATCGAGATATCGTTCTCCGTGCACAACCCCAACCAGCGCTCCGTCATAGTCCAGACGCTCGACTACCGCCTCTTTGAGACCGCGCACACCGGCGGCGACGTCATCCCCGTATCCGGGGGGCAGATAGGCACCCGTCCCGGGGGGATGGTCGAGTTCGGCTCCAGCTACTACACGCTGCTTGCAGGCGGCACCATCATACTGAGGGACACGGTGAGCCTCCAAAACCAGGGCAGCCCCGGGCTGTGGGATGCGCTGCAGGGCGGCACGGCGTCCTGGCGCGTGACAGGCGACGTCTTTTACAACCTCAGCTCGATGACCAGCGGGCAGGAGAACGTGCTGAGCTTTGAGTTCGTACGCTGATTGTATCACAACATTTGCAAATCATGATACTTTCATTATATCAAAGGATTCCTGCCAAAGTTATAAAAGCGCCACGGATCGAATCTACCCAAATGGCAGAAGCAGGTATGGCCGCATACGGCGCAGCAGCCGGGGTCGCAATAGCACTGGCAGTAGTGTGTTTCGCTCTCCGTGGCAAGGGGCATCCCGAGCCCATTGAGTGAGTAGATCACCAATCTCTCTTTTTCGTTGTTTCCAGCATGTGCTGCGCGGCGCATGCCGTTCGCGCGTCCCGCCGGTTCTGCCGGTGGCGGCCGCGCCGGCTGGCCTACTTTGCGGACTTGTCGCCGCCCAGCCCGAACATCTCGTGCAGGGAGATCTGCTTTGCGTTGCGCCGGGTCGTATAGCACCTCTCATAGTACTGGCAGGTGGTGCACTCCGAGGACGGCTCCAGAATCGGGGTCTTCTTCTCCTTGAGCAGGCTTGCCAGGACGCGCGTCCTGCGCACCGTCTCCTCGAGCATCTTCTTGTTGCGCGCCATGGAGAACATCACCTCCTTCTGGTATCCGGACATGTACACGATGATGCCGCTCTCCTTGCCGTATATCCACATGCAGGCGTTCAGGTACAGCGCGTCGGCCGCGTGCGGGGCCTCCATCCTCTCGCTTGCCTCCGCGTCGTCGCCGGCCGCGGCCGGGGGCGGCCTGAACAGTATCACCACATCGTCCACCACCATGTCCGCCCTGCCCTCCAGCGTGATGCCGCCGTCCTCGATTTGGAACCTCTTGGACTCGCTGCCGTACTGCATCTTGCGCAGCAGCCCGGAGAGGAGGCCGCTGAACTCGCGCGACTCGACCTCCTTGGCATCCGTCCTGTCGTAGTACGCGCGGCGCATGCAGCCAGTCACCTCCTTGAGGTGGATGTTTCTGACGTCCTCCGCGTCTATGTCTATCTCCAGCTCCCTTCCTATGGAGTCTATGGCGTTCTGGACTATGCTGCGATAGTCCCTGTCTCCCATCATTTGTCACGTGGTTCATAGCTTTGCTCTTATAGTTTGGGGTACCGTGGTACGGACAGCGCGCCCGCCCTGCCGCCTGTTTGCACTCCTGCATGCGGATCGCCCCGCCCTGCCGCCTGTTTGCACTCCTGCATGCGGATCGCCCCGCCCCGCCGCCATCGTGCCCGCCGCACCCGCTTTCGGCCGCCTAGGGGACGTCCGCCCTGCCGCCTGCCCGCACCGTGTGGCGGCCACGGTATGGTACAAACAACGAACCCTGTGTGGGTATTAAAGCCGGAGCGCGGGTCGAATCTTAAGTATTAAATACATGCAAAAGTCAGCATCTATTAGTATGAGTCTGATTCAGATCTCTAATCAGTCCGCAAAGAATCTGGGCAAAAAGTCCACGATCAGGTTCACCCAGTCCATATGCCCCGACTGCAACATGATCCTGGACGCCGAGGTGTTTGAGCGGGACGGCAAGGTGTTCATGACAAAGACGTGCCCGTCGCACGGCGAGTGCGAGGAGCTGTACTTTGGCTCGTACGAGATGTACAACAAGTTTTCAACATACTGGCAGGACGGCAAGGGGGCGCACGCCCCGAACGTGATGATAGACAAGTGCTCGTGCCCCAACAACTGCGGGCTGTGCTCCAACCATCTGTCGCACAGCGGCCTGGCAAACATGATAGTAACAAACAGGTGCGACCTGACGTGCTGGTACTGCTTCTTTTACGTCAAAAAGGGGCTGGAGGGCGCATACATGTACGAGCCCTCGCAGGACCAGGTCAGGGCCATGATGAAGACGCTGAGGGCGGAGAGGCCCATACCGGGAAACTCGATGCAGATCACGGGCGGCGAGCCCATGCTCCGCGAGGACATCACCGAGGTAATCAAGATAATGAAGGAGGAGGGGGTAGACCACATCCAGATGAACACAAACGGCATCAGGCACGCCATGGATCCTGAGGCCGCAAGGGAGGTCAGGCTGGCCGGATGCAACAATTTGTACCTGTCCTTTGACGGAGTCACGGCCAGGACGAACCCCAAGAACCACTGGGAGATCCCGTACGCGCTCGACAGCTGCCGCAAGACCGGCACCACTGTCGTGTTCGTGCCCACCGTGATAAAGTCGATAAACGACCACGAGCTGGGCGGCATCATCAGGTACGCCCAGAAGAACATGGACGTGGTCCACGCGGTCAACTTCCAGCCCGTGTCGCTGACGGGAAGGATGGGCAAGACCGAGCGCGAGAAGTACCGCATAACGATACCCGACTGCGTGCAGCGCATCGAGGAGCAGACCAACGGAGAGGTTACGATAGACGACTGGTTCCCCGTGCCGTCGTGCATGCCGCTTACAAACGTGATAGAGGCGTTCTCCTCAAAGCCAAAGTATGAACTGTCGATACACTTTGCGTGCGGCGCCGGCACGTACATCTTCGAGGACGAGGAGACCAAAAAGTTCGTGCCTCTCACAAAGTTCTGCGACATACAGGGCATGCTCGAGCTGTTCGAGGACAAGGCCGAGGAGATCAGGTCGGGCAAGAACAAGTACTTTACGATGCTCGAGGTGGTGCGCAAGCTAAAGTCGTTTGTCGACACCAAAAAGCAGCCGGCCGGACTGGACCTTGCAAAGATGTTCGGCAACATACTGATGAAGCGCTCCTTTGACTCCGTGGGCTCGTGGCACGTCAAGGGGCTGTTCCTGGGAATGATGCACTTTCAGGACAAGTACAACGAGGACTTGGAGCGCCTGCAGCGCTGCGACATACACTACGTGACCCCCGACCTGCGCATAATCCCGTTCTGCGCGTTCAACGTGATACCGGAGTGGTACCGCGACCGCATCCAGAAGAAATACTCGATAACCGTGGAGGAATGGGAGGAGCGCGAGGGCGTAAAGCTCGAGGACGGGCTGTACCGCGGGCTGATGAGGCGGGGCGCCGGCGACGAGCTTGCGGCCGGGTGCGCAAAGTCCGAGATGTTCCACCAGGCGTCGCAGGCCCTGGTGTGATTCTGGCAATAGTCTGCGGCACGCCGCAGCATGCATGCGTTTTGTATGGTGCGTTGTTCCGTCCGGCGCGCCGCTTGCCCGCTTGCGGCCCAAGGATACCTGACACTGTCTGCCAGACTTGCCTGACCAATTCGGTTTAAATTATTCATAGGGGGCGTAATGGCATCTGGCATGTCCGCAACCTCATCATCCGCACCATCATCGCCGCCACCGCCTCGGTCGCCCAAGCCGTCGGATATGATGAAGACCGTGGAGTGGAGCGCCGACGGCAAGGTGGTGATGGTCGACCAGACAAGGCTTCCAAACGAGCTCGTCTACGTCGCATATGACGACTACAGGGACGTGGCGCAGGCCATCAAAAACCTCGTCGTGAGGGGAGCCCCTGCAATAGGGGTGTCGGGCGCCTTCGGGCTTGTGCTGGCCGCGCGGCAGAGCAGCGCGTCCGACGCGCCCCTGCTTCTAAAGGATCTCGAGACGGCCGCCACGGTTCTCGCGGCGACGCGCCCCACCGCGGTCAACCTGAAGTGGGGGCTGGACAAGATAATGCGCGTCGCCGAGGACGCGGCCGCCTCGTCTGATGGTGCGTCGCCCGCCCCCGTGATCAGGGCGGTAACGGACGCCGCGATGCGCATGGCGTCAGATGACATCGAGGTGAACCTGGCAATGGGGCGCAACGGGGCGGCCCTCTTTTCGGACAACGACACCATAATGACCCACTGCAACGCGGGGGCCCTTGCGACCGTCGCGTACGGCACGGCGCTGGGGGTGATCAGGGCCGTGCGCGACTCCGGAAAGGCGGTCAGCGTGATCGCCACCGAGACCCGCCCCGTGCAGCAGGGCTCGAGGCTGACCGCGTTTGAGCTAAAACACGACGGGATCGACGTCAGCATCATACCCGACACCGCCGTCGGGTACGCGATGGCAAACGGGCTAGTCGACCGCGTGGTGGTGGGCGCCGACCGCATACTGCGCACGGGGCACGTCTACAACAAGATAGGGACGTACCAAGTGGCCACCATGGCGCGCCAGCACGGCATACCGTTCTACGTGGCGGCCCCACTCTCCACGTTTGACATGGACAGCGCCCCGGGCGACGTGGTGATAGAGCAGCGCAGTCCCGACGAGGTTACAGGCATGGCGGGACGCAGGACGGCGCCCGCGGACATCGGCGTGATAAACCCCGCGTTTGACATGACGCCCCCGGAGCTAGTATCCGGGATCATAACGGAGAGGGGCGTGGCGGCACCCCCCTACGGGGAGTCCATCCCCCGATTGTTTGTCGCAGCTAATTTATAGAAACTTTTTATTTCTTGGCTGGACTGCGCCACGCATGAGCACTTCTGCAGTATCCGTCACTCCCGACGCGGTCAGGGCGTCGCTCAGGCAGTGCATGGATCCGGAGGTTCCGATCAGCATCGTGGACATGGGTCTGGTATACGGGATCGACGTCACGGACGGCAACGACGTCGAGATAAAGATGACCATGACCACAAAGGGATGCCCGCTGCACGAGACGCTGGTCTCCGACGTGACGCGGTTTGCCAAAAAGGTGCCCGGCGTCAACAGCGTCAACGTCGAGATAGTCTGGGACCCGCCGTGGACTATGGACATGCTGTCCGCCGAGGCTAGGGAGACGCTGCGGGGCATGGGCAGCCTCACCAACATGGCTACTCCGGCCCCCATAGACTACGCGACTGCCATGCCGCAGGGCGTGGGCAACCTGGTCAAGCAGGAGGACGGCTCGATGGTGCTTGCAAACGAGCACGACCAGGGGTTCATGGTCAACCAGGCCATAGTGGACTTTTGGCGGTCCTGCAACGGGCAGCGCAAGATAACCGACTTGGTGGAGGTGTTCGCCCAGCAGACAGGGTTGCAGCGCGGCCAGGTCGAAAAAGAGGTCATGCAGCTTGTAAAGCAGCTTGCAGACGGGGGGCTCTTGGTGATACCGCCGCCGTCACCTGCATCGTCATCGTCACCACCGCCGCCGCCAAGTGCGCAGACGCCAGCGGGTGCGGCCGCAAAAGATGACGCGGGCAATTAATCTCCGCAACGGTTCCGCCCCCGAAAAACGGCAGACAGCCGTGCCAGAATCAGAGTCTCTTCTTTACGAAATCTATGGATCTGACGGGCGACGGGTCGATCCCGTTCATTACGGCGCGGTATATGCTGGCGTATCCCGTCACGTATGCAAGGCCCATGAGCTTTGCCAGTATTCCCCCCTCCCCCGACTGAATCTCCACGTATTCGATATTCGCCGACTCAAAGTACTCTTTTAGTATCTGCCACCTCTCCTTCGTCTTCGGGTGGTCGTCGCTTCCCGTGATCATGACGGGGCCGACCACACTGGAGGGCGCCTCCCATGCCACGATCCCGTTGTGGCAGGCCTCCAGGACGTCCTCTACTATGGCGTGCGTCTTTGCGTTCTCCTGCAGGTCGTTTTTGAACCTGATGGCCGCGGCCCGCAGCCCGAACGGGTGGTATATCAGCGGCACGGCGGCCATGCGCTCCGCGATGCGCCGCGATATGTTGTCGCCGCCGTCCATGTTGTCCGATGATATCGCGCGGCCCGTCTCCTGCAGGCGCCCTATGGCCTCCGTGACGTCCCCCCTCTGCAGCGGCAGTACGTCCTCAAGCACCCTCAGCATGGAGAAGACGACCCCTGCAAACGACGCCCGGGGCGAGTGGTCCTGCCCGATGGGTATGTGCCCGCAGCCCCTGCTGCGGCAGAGCTGCTCCAGCCTGCCGCCCGACGACACGCCGACCACCTGCGCGTCGGTCCTGGTGGCTGCCTCTAGCGCGGCCAGCGTCTCCGGCGTCTCCCCCGAGACGCTCGTCGCGACCACCAGCGTGTTCTTGTCGACTGTCTTTGGCAGCTCGTACCCCTTTGTTACGGTGACGTGCACAGCGGTCTTTGAGAGTACGGCGGAGAAGAGGTTTCCCACGGCGCCCGATCCTCCCATTCCAGCAAACACGATGTGCGTGATGCCGTCCCCATACGTGACCGTATCCGACCCTGGGCGGGGCTCGTACGCGTCGGCCGCGATCTGGGGCCACCTGTCGTACACCTCGTGCATCCGGCCCGCGTCGACCCTCTCCAGCGTGCGCTTGTCAAGCAAGTGGATATGGTCACGCGTGAAATAATATATGTTTAGTATCGGCCGCCGCGGTCCCGCGGCCGGATGGCTGCGCGCGGCGGCAGCGCCTAGAAGACGTGGCGCGAGCCAGCCCCGTCAAAGTTTACCACGGCGCCTGACAGGTACTTTATCCTGCGGCTCACTATGCCAGCCACGAACTGGCCTATCTCGTCGGGTTCGCCAAGCCGCCCCATGGGCAGCTGCTTCTGGAACTCTTCTACGTCGTCGACAAGCTCGCGGGTGCGGTCCGTGTTGATCGGCCCCGGCGCTATCGTAACGCAGGTGATGTCGCGTCCAGCGTATTCGGTGCGGCTCTGCACCCTGAGTACCTCCGCAAAGGCCGCGCGGTACGCGGCGGAGATGACGAGGCGCGGGTCGGGCTCCTTTATCACGCTTGAGCTGATCAAAAATATGTAGCCGCCGTCGTTCACCCTGACGTTTTGCAGGATCGTGCAGAATCCTAGGAACAGCTGGTTGTGATACTTTTGCCAGTCCTGCTCCGTCGCCTCGGCAAATGTCTTCGGGGGAGGCCCGCCCGTGTTCAGCACCAGCACGTCTGTGGCGCCGTGCGCCTCGGCAAATTTTTTCGCGCTCTGAAGATCCGACGTGTCGACGTCGCGCCTTGATGCGGCATACACGTTGACGCCGGCGTCGGACAGCGCGTCTGCAATCGCCCTGCCGATCCCCCTGGAGCCGCCCATGACAAGCGCGTCCATGCTCATACCTCCCTGACGTCCGTTACGGTGCCCAGTATGGAATCCATCCGTATGACGGCCCTTTTGTCGTCCCAGCCGAGCGCCACATACCAGTCCCCCGTGTCCGCGTCATACTTGGTCTCAAGCGTGCTGACCGCGCTTGCCGGGCCCTCCTTTCCCTCTCCTCTTCCCGCCATATTATACTCCTTTAGTATGTGTGACGTGGCCAGCGCCACTGCTTGGGCCTCTGTCTCCAGGCGCCGCTTGATCAGTCCTATGCCCGGCATCACATCGTGTAAGGCCGGGGGAATTATATACATAATCTAGGGATAAAACTGAACATATGTCAATGGACATATATGTCCGCCGACATATCATCACATAGCTGTTCACTCTGCCATGGCAACGTCCTCCCCCCTCCCACGCGTGACGACCGGACGTGTCGCGCACGGCCTGTTTGGCGGATCCTGTCAGATATCTGACGAGTGGGGGGGGGGGCAGGGGGAGGAGGAGAGCGGAGAAATAGAAATCACACGGTTACTATCTCCGCATGACTGTCCGCCCATAGGCATATTTGAGCTGCTCCGGTTCCCATCGTGTGGATCGCACGCGTATGGAAAGAGGCACATCGATCCGAATACGCGCCTCCGGCCGGCGGTGCGTACGTTCATGACTGTGCAGCCCGCGCGGCCGCGCTCGCCCCTCAGGTACTGCGGCGGCAAGTCCAGGGGCGTACCCGAGATCTCCAAGCACATACCGGAGGACACGAAAAGAATGGTCTCGCCGTTTCTGGGGGGCGGTTCGCTGGAGATAGCGTGTGCGTCGATGGGCATCACGGTCCGCGGGTACGACGTATTCGAGCCGCTTGTCAACTTTTGGCGGTGCCTGCTGAAAAACCCGAGAAAGCTGGCGGATATTGCAAGGCAGTACCACCCGTTGAAGAGGTCCGACTTTTATGACCTGCAGGAGGGCCAGCACGGCTCCCGCCCCTCGTACCGGAGGGCCGCGATATACTTTGCCCTGAACAGGGCGTCGTTTTCAGGCACCACGCTCTCCGGCGGGATGTCCCCGGGGCACCCGCGCTTTACCGAGTCCTCGATAGAGAGGCTGGAGAACTTTCGAGTGGAGAACTTTTCCGTGGACTGCATGGGCTTTGAGGACTCCATAGCAGGGGCGGACGACGCCCTGCTCTATCTTGACCCGCCGTACCTGCTGGAAGGCACCGGGCTTTACGGACGCAGGGGTGACATGCAGAACGGGTTTGACCACGAGAGGCTGGCCGGGATCCTCCACGGCCGCGACGGATGGATCCTGTCATACAACGACACGCCTGAGATACTGTCGCTCTACTCGGATTATGATATAGTCAGGCCCGAGTGGAAGTACGGCATGTCCAACAACAAGAGTTCCAGGGAGATCCTGGTGTTAAGCCATGATCTCGGCGGGGTAGTGTGACGTGTATGCGGATGCCTCGTTTGGATGTAGGCAAATAGGAAGAAGAAGCATACATGATAACCCCTTCGACGTACCTGCCGTGATGAAGCGACCCCTGCCGCTCTATGGGCCAAGCGCTCTTGAAGAAGAATGGGGCAATCCGAGCTGCTGTATGATTGGACTGCGAGTCCTGATAGGAGTGTTCAGCTTCCGTTTCGTCAAAAATACATCCGACCAGAAGGTGATAGCAAAGGATGAAGATAAGCATAGGAATCGACATTAGCAAGAAAAAGTGCGACTATTGCGTAATCAACGGAAGGGGAAGGGTCCTCGAACGGGGGCAGTACCTCAACACGCGCAAGGATGCAGGCCGATGCGCGCGGACCCTGCTTGCAAAGTACGGCGGGACGGGAAACTGCACGGCCGCGTGCGAGACCACAGCCAACATGAATACATGATAATCCCCCTACGGGTGGTTTGGGTGATGGAACGACCCC
>JAPPIP010000137.1 GCA_028820595.1 Nitrososphaerota archaeon
CAAACCAGGTGCCCACGCGGCCCGGCGTGTGTGTGGTTCAGTTCCATCTACTGACGTGTCAATAAGAGATAAAAGAGACGTCCGGAGACGGTGCGCCATGGGGCGGCAGTGCACCAAGTGCAAGCTACAGATACCGGACTCCGAGGTTCTGGACATGGTGGCCGAAAAGTACCCCACATGCAACAAGTGCTGGGCAGAGTGGAAAGAGTACCGCGTCATGGTCATGAACGAGATGCGGCTTGACATGTCCATGCCGGATCACCGCAAGATGCTCCGCAAGAACGAAAAGATATTCGTCGGCGTCATGTCTCCTGACGGAGACGTCATAGACTTTACAAACGAGGACAACCGGCGTCCAGACGATCCCCCTCCGGGTTCTCAGGCCTAGGGTACCCCGCCGGTCATGCGATGCCGACGCGCGCCTGCGCCGCATCGGGCACAATCATCCTGATCGTTCTTTGATCCCGCGCGCCGAGCGCCGATACCGCGTCCCTTACGGACGAGGCGACGGACTCCTGCTGGTCGGGGCTCAGCGTCAGGAATATGCCATATATGGCGTCCATGTTAAAGGCGACCAGTCTTCCGGGGCTCTGCGAGATCTCCGCGGCGTACGCACCCACGAGCTCCGCCCGCCTGTCCTGCGGCAGTCCCGCCAGCACCTCAAGCCATGTCCTGAAGAGCTTCTCAAACCTGCCAAAATCCACGGTGGGTCCCGCCTCCAGGGCATTGCGTATGATCTCCTGTTTTTCAGGCTCCGACAGCGCAAAGAATTCGTTCATCCGCTTTGTCAGTATGGGCTTTCTCAGAAAGTCCGGCAGGTTTGCCAAACTGACTATGATGTTGCCGGCAAAGTTCTCAGTCGCCATCATATGGCGGCGCCGCGGCGAGAATATAACGACTCCGCCGCGGCGGTTTCGAGGATGGGGACAGTTGTGGCGGGAGCGACGAGAGCGGTGACGATGGTACCCAGCGCGGCCGGGCGCCCCCATGCGCGGCGCCGCGGGCACCCGGCCGGGTTGCCCCATACTACATTAATTAAGACGCAATGCGCCCGCCGTACCGTGGCAGCGACCGTTGTGGTTGGCGGATTCTTTGGGGACGAGGGCAAGGGCAAGATCATCTCGTACCTTGCAACCAAGGACTCGCCGGGAATCGTGGTGAGGGGCGGCGCGGGCCCCAACGCGGGGCACACCATACGGGACGGGGAAAGGACGTACAAGGTGCGCATGCTGCCAAGCGGATTCCTCAACCGCAATGCAAGGGTGATGATAGGCCCCGGCGTGGTGGTAGATCCCGACGTACTGCTAAGGGAGGTCGAGGACTTTGGCGCGCAAAAACAGGCGTACCTGGACGCCAACTGCGGCATAATAGACCCTGCTCACCGCGAGAGGGACTCGGGAGGCCGCCTCAAGGAAACGATAGGAAGCACGGGATCCGGAACAGGCCCTGCAAACTCGGACCGCGCGATGCGCACGCTGAGGCTTGCACGCGACGTCGAGTCCCTGTCAGATATGATCGCCGACGTGCCCCACGAGATAAACTCGGCGCTTGCGGCGGGCCGGGACGTGCTGGTGGAGGGCACCCAGGGCACGTTCCTGTCGCTGTGGCACGGAACGTACCCGTACGTGACGTCAAAGGACGTGACCGCGTCAGGCATATGCGCCGACGTCGGACTGGGCCCCACAAAGGTGGACGAGGTCATGGTGGTCTTCAAGTCGTATGTCACGCGGGTGGGGACAGGGCCCCTGGAAAACGCCCTGTCTGACGAAGAGTCCTCGCAGAGGGGATGGTCGGAGTTCGGAACCGTAACAGGCAGGCCGCGGCGCGCGGCGGACTTTGACATGAGCCTGGCCGCGCGGGCCGCTATGCTCAACGGGGCGACGCAGTTTGCACTGACAAAGCTCGACGTACTGTATCCGGAGTGCGCAGGCGGCAGGTCGTTTGGCGACCTTCCCGCTGAAGCAAAAAAGTTCGTCTCAAGCATAGAGGACGCGCTGGGGATTCCAGCCGCCGTCATAGGGACGGGCCCCAACGTCAAGGACGTAATCGACAGGCGCGCCGCATGACGGGGCCCGTGCTCGGACGGCTCTAATAGGTTTAATTTGATACTGCGCTCAGGTCTGATTGTGGCGACGAAGACAGCGGGGGCGACAGAGGCCATGCCTGCAGACATGGGGAATGCGGCAGGATCGGTCTCTGCCACCGAGGGCGTGGAAGATCACCAGGGCACGCGCCCGTACTATATCCAGCTTGAGTCGTGCCTCGACTTTTCGCGGCTCGTATGCGCGCTGGAAAACGTGCCTTCTGCATGCATGGCCCACAAGCACGGCGACGTGAACATTCTCTGCGCCCAAGCGGACGTGATGCGCGGCAGACCCATCATATACTACGTGCCGTTTGACGGCGGCAACGGCCCCGCGGCAGGCCACCACCTGTACTACGGCCTGAGGCGCGGGAGGGAGGAGCACGGGACGTCCGCTGCGATGTCCGACTCGAGCATGGCATACTCCCCGATAATACGCATAAGATCGCTTCCGGGGATACTGCTTCCGGATAGCGGCGCGGAGGACAAGTATCATCCCATAATACTGGAGGATCTCTCCAGCTTGATCGGTATGATGTGGGGGCGCGTGGACTCTCCGTTTCCGCTACTCCTGTTCCGGCGCGGCCGCAAGTGGCTTCTTGGCGCCACGCTGGAGCAGGGCTACGGAGACGCGGAGGCGCCCGCGCTCTTTGCGTACGTCGAGCTTGACTCTGATCCCGCAAAGCCGTTTCTGATGTTCTCTACGCAGAGCGACGCGAGGCCCGCGTTCGTGGACGCCCCGACCGAGCACGGCTACTTGTACCTGAAGATTATTAGGCTCAAAGGCAGCCATCCACTGATAGACTATGAGGACGTTTAGTGCCAAGCTGTCAGAGGCGTCGGGCCGGCGCGTGATACTTGCCTGCGACTACACGGGCCGCTCCCTGACGGCCTCACCCGTAATACGCGACATCAGGAGGCTGTCGGCATACATCTGCGCCATAAAGATCAACTACCATCTACTGCTGCCGCTTGGCATCAGGCAGGTGTCCTCCATAACCAACGCCGCCCACGGGCTCGGGCTGCAGGCCATTGCGGACATAAAACTCAACGACATAGGCAGCACCAACGGCGTCGCGACGGAGATCCTGTGGGACATGGGCTTTGACGCCGTGATCGCAAACCCGATAATGGGGCTTGACGGCCTCAGGAACCTGGTCCGGTCCGCGCACAGGCGCGGCAGGGGCGTAATCACGCTGTGCCACATGAGCGCGCCCGAGGCCCGCGCGTCCTATGAGATGAGGGCGCATCCGACGCCGAGATCCAAGGGCACCCGAAAGATGCACGAGATCTTTCTCGACTGGGCGCTCGACTCTGGCGCGGACGGCGTCATAGTGGGCGCCACGTTCCCGGGCGTCATAAGGGAGTGCTCGAGGCGCATACAAAAGAGCGGGCGGCGCATGCTCATAATATCTCCCGGCGTGGGGGCGCAGGGGGCCGATGCCGCGGATACCATACGCGCCGGCTCCGACTATGTAATTGCGGGGCGCTCCATCATACGGGCCGACGACATGACGCGGGCGGCCATGTCCATGCACCAGAGCATCTCGCCTGGCAGGACCTGATTGCCCGGAGGTTGTTTTTCCGGCTCCGTCTCGGAAGGATACGCGCGTCCTGACACCCCGTATGTGGTTGTCCGGAATTCGCCGTTTTGGCAGCTCAGTGCAGTAGCAAGTGTCCGTTCTACCCGCCCGGAAACCCCCCGGCACGCCGCGTCCTGCAGGCCGGCGCGCCCGCAGGCAGCCTGTCGCGCGCCCGCGGCTCGCCGCCCCGCGGCCACCAGGCCGGTCGCCCCATCACACCGCGCCGGCGCCGTCAAGCCACGCGTCCGCGGCCCCGAGCACGCCCGCCGCCGCGGGGTACGTGACCGCGCGTACCGCGTCGCCATACTCCTGCCACGCGTAGTCCCGGTGCTCGTCGGACAGCGTGACATCCCTTGCCCCGGTCTCCCCGAGAAAGAACGTCACTGTCTTGTGCACCGCTGCGCCATCTCCGTCCACGAACTCGTACTCGATGCGCCTTGCAAAGCCCTCGCGCAGGGCCACGTCTGAGATCCCGGTCTCCTCCCTGACCTCCCTGAGCGCCGCCTGCACGTCCGACTCGCCCTGCTCCCTCTTGCCCTTTGCAAGGTCCCAGTGCCCGGCCGCGTACCGGAGTACGAGGTACAGGCGCCTCGAGTCCTGCATCCTGTACAGGACGACGCCTGCAGAAGCCTCCTCTCGCGCCGCGCTCACCGGCCAAGCCTCCGCCTTCTCTTCTGGAACGTGCGGATCGCCCTCATCAGGTCTATCTTCCTGAACTCGGGCCAGAATATGTCCATGAACACAAGCTCGCTGTATGCGCTCTGCCACATCAGAAACCCGCTCAGCCGCTTCTCGCCGGACGTGCGGAGTATCATGTCCGGCGAGGGCTGGGGCAGGTGCGACGTGTAAAGGTTCGACTCTATCACGCCCCTGTCGATCTCGTCCACCTTGAGCCTGCCCTCCCTTATCTTCTCCCCTATCTTTTTCACGGCGTCGACCATCTCGTACTGGCCCCCGTATGCAAGCGCGATGTTCAGGAACCTGCAGTCATACCCCTTGGTGGCCTCGTCAAGCCGGTGCAGCACGTCGCGTATCGTATCCGGGAGCATCTCTATCCTCCCGATCGCCTTTACCCTCATGCGGCTCCGGTGTATGCGCGGGTCGGCCAGCAGCTTTTCAAGCCTGGCCCTTATCAGCTCAAAGAGGTCCTGCAGCTCCTGGTCGTTTCTTGACAGGTTCTCCGCCGAGAGCGCGTACAGCGTGACTATCTTAATGTCGAGCTCCTCGCACCAGTCAAGCAGGTTCTCGACCGCGTCGGCGCCCCTTCCGTGCCCGTCGCTTGCCATCGTAAGATGGCGCCTTGCCCACCTGCGGTTGCCATCGAGTATCAGCGCCATGTGGTTCGGTATGTCCCCGGCCCTTATCTCGCGCTCAAGCCTTCCGCTGTACAACCTGTAAAAGCCAAAGAGGCCGAACGCCGCGCTCCTTATGCCTCCTGCCATGCTGTCCAAGCATACCGAATATTGTTATAACTGCCTTTCCTTGCTCGGTTCCGTTTCAGCATCGCCGCTGCTGCCGCCGTCGTCTTCGTCGGCGTCGGCCGCCGCCGCGTCCTTGTCCGTCCTGCGCCTGCGATACTTCTTGAACAGGACGGACGCTATGGCCAGCGTGACTGCCAGCCCCACAAGAAGAGGGGGGATCAGGGTAAAGGAGCTCTCGTCGTGGATCATGATGTTCGTAAACTGGTACGCAGTCGGATAGATTGCCACCAGGACGACAGGCCTCAGTATGTCGACCGTATGCCTTGGCGTGCCCCCTATCAGGTTGCTCAGCAGCGAGCCGGCAAGTATGGCGCCAAGCCCTATCCACAGTATGGGCAGGGCGCCCGAGATGAACTGCCCGATCAGCACCTTGTCCGACACCTTGGCGACTATGTCCGTGTCCAGCTCCAACAGGTTTTCATCCACGGCCCCGATCCCGGCCGGGATGGACGACATGATGAGGATGATCCCGGTCACCATTGTAAAGATGCGTATGAATCCCATCGGCGTCGGCTTGGACAGGCTGGCCCAAGCCCTGTCTATGTCAAAGGCCCTGATCAGAAAGGCCCCTCCCAGTATGCTGATCACTGCGGCGAATATTATCTCTGTAAAGTTAAAGACCGTGGCGATGCCCGCCATCAGCAGCAGTATTCCGGGGACTCCCAGAAAGAATTTCGAGTACCGGGAGTCGTACGCGATTGTCTTCAGGTACTTTCCCAGCACCGCATACGAGTACTCCACGCTCCGGCTCACCTTCATTACGACGCGCTGCACGGACACGACGGGTAGCGCGTTCTGTATCACGGGTATGACGCTCTCGTCGTCCTCGCCGTCTGACACTATGACGGCGCCGTTTGCGCCAAACTCGCTCTGGATCTTTTTGATCTCCGCGAGTATCTTTTCGTCGGCCTGCACGCCCCTGTTCTTCACGCCCGCGACCGTGACGACCTCGACGGTATACCCCTTGCTGATGAGATCCTCGTACGTCTTTATGGCAGCGAATATAGAGTTGGAGTCCGCGTCCTCGGGATCCTCCAGCGCCAGCCGCTGGGCCGCCTCTATGCAAGAGTCCCTCCCTATCACGGGGGTCTCGATGCCGGCCTTCTCCCCCACGTCGTTGTCCCTGTCGACGCACACCACAAGCAGCTTGCTTGCAGAAGAGGAGCTCACGTCCTTCTCGACCTTGCCTGCGCGCTGCGACATGTCGTTATATAGTGCAGATTGCTTTTAACGATTTCCGGCGTGCGGGCGAACCCGCCATGTATGTGGCCTTATATGTGAGTCCGGGCCGGCGAACGGCGGCCCTGCCGTCGATCGTCCGACGGCCGCAAGCCCCGCGCATCCCGGACGCCTGAGGTGCCGGCGGCAGTCACATCCTCATGGTGAACCAGCCGCCTTGGCCGCTGCCGTCCCCCACGCGCATACTTCTCATGTATGTGAGCGCCCCCTGCTCGCCGCCCTCCCCCTCCGGTAGCAGGTTCCAGCACGAGGAGGCGGTGGCAGACACGGTGCCCGTGCTCAGCGAGTACCTGTGGGCCAGCAGCTCGCAGTCGGCTCCGGGCCATTGGCCCCTGCACCCTATGCACAGTATGTAGCGATCCCCCGGGATTGCAAGCTTCGTGCGCCTCACCACCTCGTACCTCGAGTCGCCGTACGGGACGACGTCTATGTACCCGTCGGACTCGAACACCTTGACGTTACGCCGCATTGTCGCGCCGGCGTCCGCCATCGCGCGGAGAATCATATCTGCGCTGTATTTTTTGGCGCCGGCGCCACCGCTGTTTTTGATCGATGCCTGGCCTCCACAATATGTAACGTCGGATTCCGAGATCATGTCGCTTGACTCGATCGCGTTAGTGACAAACTCAACGTGATCGTTACTTGCACGAGTTTGGCTTGCCTCTGCATCGCTCAGCGCCCTGATGTCGGTTCCGTTGCAATATCCGACACACGTGTCATCCCAGTGTTCGGGCCTTATCATGTGTCGGAGCTCCGCGGCCATCGATTCGTGGCCGCTCCTTGACGCGATTCCGACTATAATTCCGCCGCGCATGATTCTTTCAAGCTCGGCGCCAATCTCCTTTAGCGGCATGGTGTGTCCGCCGCCGTAATCGCGCAGCACCCCCTCGTATCCGAATATTATGGCGCCGAACTTTTTGGAGCTTAGATCCCCCACGAACCGGGTCAGGAGCCTGGCCCGGGTTATGCCCCGCGAGTCTGACATCTCGTCACCGCCAAACTTTCTGCGGAGCGCCGTCATGCCCCTCCCCGTTACGACGGGCATCCCGGCCCTTGGGTTGCCTGCGCGCGCGTCACCGCCGTCGGCGCCACGGGCGTCGCCGGTGCCGGTGCCGCTGCCGCCGTCCATGCCCTTGGAGCCTGCGGCGCCCAAATAAAGACTGGTTCTGTGCCGCAAGCCCGGGGCGCTACCAAGACTACGCGGGAGGCCTTGCGGCATCGGATCTCTTGACGTACTCGTCGGACTCTGAGAGCAGGGACTCTGTCCTCTGGAGCGACTCGCGCAGGTGCGCGTCGGATATGCCGTCCAGTCCCCCCTCTTCGATCAGGCTGGCCACCGCCTGGGTCTCTGCCACGTACGTGTTAAACGACCTGAGCGCCTCGCCGTACAGTATGTAACTCTCCTGCCACTCCTCCGGGGGCTTTGAGGTGATGAATTCGCGTATCTGCATGGCAGTCTGTGTCGAGGTGGTCTCCGAGCTTCTTGTGTATTCGGCCGCCGTGATCTCGCCGTCCAGTAACATCTCAAACTCGATCGCGGTGGATTCGACCAGAACCTCGTGTATGTTCCTGACGCTGTCAAGATATTCCTTGTGGTCTGATATCACAAAGGTGGCCTGGTTTGACGCGCCGCCACCACCGCTCCCCGGCAGCCAGGCCAGAAAACTTGCGCCGGTAATGCCGGCCAGTATAACCGCCGTTATGACAATTCCCCGTTTGGAGGCCAATACCGGTTGTCGGTGCACGTAACTTATAATTCGTGGGCGCGACGTCATGCGGCTATTCTGATCAAAAAACCCATGAAATACCCGCAATACGTGCAATTCTTGTATTTTTGCATTATAAAACGCACGATCCGGTGATTTTCTTCCTCCCGGAGGAACCCGAAGGGTGGAATTCACACATTAAAAATTAATAACATTGTTAAACAAATTTCACTGACTCTTACTATATACATGCACAGAAAAGCAGTTTTGAAATGGTTCAAGCATACTGCGTCAAATGCAGAGCAAAGTGTGAGATCAAGGACCCGCAAGAGACCACGCTAAAGAACGGAAGACCAGCCGTCAAGGGCACCTGTCCCGTATGTGGAACCGGTGTCTTTAGGATTGGTAAGCCATAACACCCGGAGTTCCGACTCCATTTTTTCAAAACCCATATAGCGTGTGCTGTCGAGGGCCCCCTGTAATGGCGGCAAAAGACTACGAGGCCCTGCTCAAGAGGATCGAGGGGGAGATCGGCCGGGGGCAGAGGCGCGACGACGGCCGGTCCGCGCGGTTCGAGCTGCCGGTGGTCGACGTAATGCGGGAGGGGCAGAAGACCTTTCTGCGGAACTTTGCAGAGTTCCCCAAGGTGCTGAGGCGCGATCCGGACAAGCTGCTCCAGTACCTGTCAAAGGAGTTCGCGGTGCCGGCCGAGCGGATAGGCGACAAGGCCATGTTCATCGGCAGGAGGGACCCCGACGACTTTACGCGTCTGTTCCAGATATACGTAAAGGACTATCTCGAGTGCCCCACCTGCAAGAGCCCGGACACGAAGACGTCCAGGGAGAACCGGATATCGTTTCTGATATGCGAGGCGTGCGGGGCAAAATCCACGCTAAAGGGCAAGTACGCGTGATAGCATGTTTTCGGCGCGCGTCTCCGAATACCAAGGAAACATGATGCTCAACATGTGCGATGCAGAACTGCTCGGTAGGAGCATAGGACAGGAGTGCGACGATCACACCATGCACATAAGCGAAGAATATTATGGCGGGGAAATAATATCCAGAGAAAAGGCGTCGAGGCTGCTCAGGGACTCGTCCATTATCAATATGGTCGGAGAAAAGGCCGTCTCACTGGCCACCGAGCTCGGCGTCGGCTCAAGGGACGGCGCCAGAACAATATCCAACGTTCCGTTTCTCCTGATTTTCAAAATGTAGGCTATGCGCCCGTGTGACGGGATGCGTACGCGCGAAGCGCCTGATCTAAATTTAAAATTATGGCCTGAAATCCGATGCCGCAGCGCGCGAAGTTGTTGGAGTGGACCCCTTGTTTTGGTGCCATTTCTTGCTCCAAAATCCGAATGATTCCTGCCCTCATTTATTCGTCATCTCCCACAGTTCGGCAAACTCCACCGGGGTCATGTACCCGATAGAGGAGTGTATCCTCTCGTTGTTGTAGTCTGCAAAGGCTTCCGCGATGGCCTGTTCTGCCTCCTGGTAGTTGGCAAACTCCCGGGGCCAGATGTACTCTTTCTTGAGGGTCTTGTGGAACGACTCGACGTGCCCGTTCTGCTCCGGGGTATTCTTCCAGATGAACTCGTGCTTGCCGATGCCCAGGGCCCGGACCGCGCGCCTGAAGTCTCGGCTCGCGTACTGGTTGCCGTTGTCAGTGCGCAGCCGCAGCCGCGGGCAGTCGGGCTCTTCCGCGGCGACCGCGTTTGTGATCGAGTCGACTGCCACGTCTTTCGTGGCATGGACGTCAAACGCGTACGCGATCCACTTGCGGGTAAAGCAGTCTATCACGTTGAAGCAGTAGCACCACCCGTCTATTCCGCACCAGACGTACGTGATGTCGGTCTCCCACAACCGGTTGGGGGCCTTGGGCTTGAAGAGCCTGCGGACTGTCCGGATGATGTCGTTCTTTGTCTTTTGCGGCTGGATGTAGCCTATCCTGCGGCATATGCGCTGCACTTTCTTGCGGTTTGTGGGCATGCCGGTCTCGCGGGCCACCTGGGCCGCCATTCTTCTGGTCCCATACGTCGGCCTCCCTGCGGCAATGCGCCTGATCGTACGGACGGCATCCGCGTCTATCGGAACGTCCCTCGGATGCGCAACGTAATACCGTGCCTGCTTGGACATGCCGCAGTATTCCAGCGCCTTGTTGAGGCTCACGTACTTCATTGCCTTGGTAACCGCCTCCGTTCTCATCTTTTTGCCCCCTCCAAAGTTTTTTTTAAAACGTCGTTGGCTATGGTGACTTCGGCTATTATGCGCTTTAGGTTTTCAACCTCCCGGACGTGGTTCCTGTCCGCGTTTCCGTGGCTGGCAAGCGCCTGCCTGCCGCCCTGCAGGAACTTGTCCTTCCAGTCCTGGAAGGTCGCAGGGGAAACGTTGTGCTTGCGGCACAGCTCGGCAGCAGATATGTGGGTAGTGAAGAACTCCACCACTACATCGGCCTTGTCCTGCGGGCTACGTCTCTTGCTCATGCCTCCGCTGCCGCCTCCTTCGCCCTTAAGCATTCGGTTTTGATCGGTCTCACTCTAGCTGGGTCCCCACCATTGTTATGCGCATGGTGGGTAATTTTGTTGTCGGTGACGATATTGGATATGGCAGATACGATCTTTCATGCAATGAGGGGGCCGGCGCACCGCGCCACGCAACGATGCGTACGGGCCCGGCGCGCGTCCACGAGCTGATGATATGATCAACTCTATGCGTCCGGCCGCCGCATGCGGCGGCATGGTATCGCGCAGCACGTCCCGCCTGAAAACCGCAGGGTTCATCCGGCGGCGGGGCCGTGCGAGCCGACGGAAATCAATTTTAGCCGGCGGCGCGATACACTGTCATGGACAGTGGGACGGGCAGCCATACCGGCGATGATTATAACGGGCATGGCGATGGCGATGGCGGCATGCAGGACGGCCCTGCCCCCGGCGAGGCATTTGAGGAGATGCTAGAGCCCAAGCTGCACCACCGCAGGAGAAGGGAGCTGGCAGACGGCTTTAAGAAGAACAAGGTGGTGAACGAGGTGCTTGACAAGCGCACCGTGATGACCCTCTACAAGATGATAACTGACGGCATACTCTCAGGCGTCAACGGCTCGGTGAGCGCAGGCAAGGAGTCGCTGGTGTTCTGGGGCCTGGGCCCCACGGGGGCGGATGTCGCCCTCAAGATATACCTGGTCAGCACCTCCAACTTCAAGCGCCGGCAGGCATACATGGAGGGCGACCCGAGGTTTGCCTCAGTCAGGGGAGGCACGCGCAACATGGTGTACCTCTGGGCAAGAAAGGAGTTCCGCAACCTGACGCAGTGCGCCGAGGCCGGCATTCCCGTTCCGAGGCCCATCCATGTCGCAAACAACGTCCTGGCAATGGAGTTCATAGACGCGGGCCACGCCCCCGGTTCCGGCATCGGCGACGACGGCGGCGGCGCCAGGGGCCGCCCTGCCGCGCAGCTGCTGCACTGGCCTGTCGACTACAGCGACTACCGCGGGGCCCTGTCCATGCTCAGGGACATGTATGCAAAGGCAAACCTCGTACACGGGGATTACTCCGAGTATAACATTTTCAAGGTGCGCGGCAGGGGGCTTGTCGTGTTTGACCTGGGGTCTGCAGTGGATCGGCGACATCCTAACGCGCGCATGTTTCTTCAAAGAGATATTAACAACATTACAAGATTCTTTGAGAAGAAGGGGGTAAGCGTGGACGATCCAGGCCGTATCATGGAGGAGATGACATCATCATCATGATGTTTGACAAGATGATCCGAATACCGCACGAGCGGGTGGCGGTGCTGATCGGAAAAAAAGGCTCGGTGAAATCCGAGATAGAGCGCAGGTGCGGGGTCGCAGTATCAGTGGACGGCTCGACCGGCGAGGTGTGGGTGTCCGCGGAGGGTGACGCGGCCGGCGAGGAGTACGCCCCCTTCAAGGCAGTAGAGATAGTAATGGCCATCGGCAGGGGTTTTGCGCCCGACGTCGCCATGACGCTTCTCGAGGATGAGAACTCGCTGCACGTGATAAGCCTGGCCGATTTCGGGGGCAAGTCGCGCGCCAACATCGAGAGGATAAGGGGTAGGATTATAGGAGAGCGCGGCAGAGCAAGGAAAAACATGGAGCAGCTCAGCGGCACCCGGATATCCGTATATGGAAAGACGGTTTCGATTATCGGGGCAGGAAGCAGGCTGAAGCGCGCCGCCGACGCGGTTGGCGCAATATCCGGTGGAAGCATGCACGGGGCGGTGTACAACCGGCTCGAGGCCGCGAACCGGCGGCAGAGGCAGGAGCGAATGATCCTGTGGGAAGAGAAGACGGGTGTCGTTCATGGTTCAGATTAAGGAGCGGTTCAACCAGATCTCGCCGAGCGAATTCTTCTACAGCAACAGGGACCTTGCAGGATTCAGCAATCCTACGCGCTCGCTGTATACTGCCGTCCGCGAACTGGTCGAGAACTCCCTTGACGCATGCGACCAGAAGGGCATACTTCCAAACGTACACCTCATGATAAAGGCAGTAGACCCGTCAAAGCCGGATCCGCGCCACTACATACTGACCGTCAAGGACAACGGTCCCGGGGTCGACGCAGACCACATACCGCTTGCGTTTGGAACGGTCCTGTACGGCTCAAAGTTCGGGCTCAAGCAGGCGCGCGGCATGTTCGGGCTCGGGGCCACCATGGCGATACTGTATGGGCAGATCACCACCAACACGCCGGTCGTGGTGCACAGCTCCGTGGACGGAAAGACGCAGGACAGGTTCGAGATACTGCTCGACATACAGAAGAACAAGCCCGTGATAGTAAGACACGAGACGCGCGAGGTGTCCAAGGTGGGACTGACGGTAAGCATATGCCTGGAGGGCGACTACTCAAAGGCCGGCTCCAAGATACGCGACTATGTGTACGAGACGTCGCTGATTACGCCGTATGCGACCATAAAGTTTGACGATCCGAAGGGGCAGTCCTTTTCGCACCCCAGGTTCGTAAAGGAGATACCGCCCCCTCCCACCATAATCAGGCCGCACCCGCACGGGGTGGACGTGGAGCGCATACGGCGCATGATCGTAGAGTCGCAGTTTGACATACCCGTGGTGAACAGCGCGATGATCTCAAAGATATGCAAGGACATAGGTGTCAAGAAGGACGCCGACTTTGCAAAGATAATGTCGCGCACCGCAAAAAAATGGAAGGGGCTCACGAGGCACGTCAGGATCGTGCTTGCCATGATGTCGTTTATGAAGATGGGATTCGACGCCATTAGCCGCGTCCGGATAGAGGACATCGACGTGGCAAACGGCCTGATATCATACTGGGACTTTGCGACGTCCGATACAAAGTCCGTCCCGATGAGCAGCGACAGCCCCTACTACAGACAGCTTGCAAACACGGTTCAGGGAGAGCAGCTCGCGGCATTCCTCACGAAGCGGTTCCAGCGCGTGGGCGCGAGCACGGCCGCCAAGTTTTCCGAGTTCGCGGGATTCAAGCCGGAGAAGAGAGTGGGTACCCTGACGAACCAGGAGCTTGTGGGCCTGAGCGACTCGCTTCAAAAGTATGACGCGTTCATGGCGCCCGACTCCAGCTGCCTTGCGCCCCTCGGAGCCGAGCCGCTTGAAAAGGGGATTGCAAAGTTCTTTGAGCCGGACTTTTCGGCGGTGGTGCAGCGGCCCGCGTCGGCGTACTCTGGATTCCCGTTCGTCGTGGAGATGGGGATCGCGTACGGGGGGCAGATACCGTCCGGAGGTCCGCACGTGTACCGGTTTGCCAACCGCATCCCCCTGCTGTACGACGAGGGGAGCGACGTGGTGCTGAAGGTGGTAAACGACATCGACTGGGCCCGCTACAAGGTAAAGGGCGACCCGCCGTTTGTCATCGTGTCGCACATATGCTCCACGCGCGTCCCGTACAAGACGGCCGGAAAGGAGAACGTGGCCGACAGGCCCGAAATAGAGCGCGAACTGCGGCTGGCCCTGCAGTACCTGTCCAGAAAGCTTGCCGGCTACATGTCCAAGAGGGGGCAGGCCGAGGCCGCAAAGAAGCGCGCAAACCTGTACGCGAAATATGTTCCGATGATCGCCCAGTTCTGCACCGAACTGGCCGGCAGAAGGAAAGAACCGGCATACCAAAAGGTTCTCCGAAATACGTCCTTTGAGAATACGCTCGGCGCGGAGGGGGCATCGGCCTCACCATCATCATCATCATTGTTACAACAGTCCAAGGCCGGCGAGCGCGGCGCGGGCAGTGACCATGACGATAACGGCGTGTCCGGTAACGGTCAGGTTCAAACCGATGATGCAGTACCCGCCGGCGCGCCCGACATAAAAGGCAGTACCTCCGACATCTCAGTTGGGGAAATGAAGTCGTTTGACGACACCGGCGGCACTTTGATCTCTGCCCCCGGCGACAGGAAAAAGGCCGCAGTCCGAAGAACCGCTACATCCTCAAAGAAGGCCCGTTCTTCGAAGAGGGCCGCGCAGCAACGGCAGCAACGGCAGCAGCAGTCACGCAAGGGAAAAAAGGCACTCGTGGCGGCGACTGTAAAGGTTCGGCGGCAGGGGCGGCAGGGGCGGCAGCAGCAGAAAAACGCCGGCCTCCACGCGGGTGGCAGTAGGAGGTCTCCATCATAATGGCAGGAAGCACAAGGCGCAGGGCCGCAAAAAAGCCAAAGGTCGACGCGGCGACAAAGGCAAAGATAAAGCAGAAGAACATACTGGGCGAGCTCAAGGGGCACGGCGCCCGCATATACGACGACCTCAACAGGGGTAGGTTCCCCTCGTTCTCCATACCCAGCAGGTCGGTAAACAACATCGTATTTGACGACGCAACCCGGCAGTACATACTGGGCAGCGCGTCTGCCATGCGCAGTTCGCACAACTCCTCGCAGCTCCGGTCGTTTACGCAGCTGATGTGGCTTGCGTTCTTTGCAAACAGGCTCACAAAGGAGAAAAAGTCCTCGACCCTCAGGGACGTCTACTATTCGTCCCAGGCCTTTGCAATCGAGTTTGAGAACCAGTCCGAGTCGGACAACATAATTGTGGATCTGGAGGCCGTTACGTCAAGGCCGCGGGAGGACTTTCACATATTCCCAGAGGAGCGCAGCACCATATTCGGAGACCTCAGCGTGGAGTATACCATCCCGGGGTACGAGGGCAAGACGATGAACCTCTCAAACCATCCGGACGGGTACTCCATAGGCCCGAGCCTCACCACCGCGGAGCTTGTCGACACCAGCGCCGAGATTGTAATCGCGATAGAGAAGGGCGGACTGTTCACCAGGTTCGTGGAGGAGCAGGTGGACAAGAAATTCAAGTCGATAATAGTGAACACCGGGGGGCAGGCTCCGCGCTCCACGCGCACGCTTCTCAAGCGGCTGCACGACGAGATGGGGCTGCCCATAATAATCCTGACTGACGGGGACGTGTACGGGGAGCACATCGCCATGGTGATAAAGTCCGGCTCCGCCAATGCGGCGCACCTGCGCGAGCTGACCGTCCCGGACGCAAAGTGGGTCGGGGTCTGGGCCACGGACATTGAAAAGTACAAGCTGCCCACCATCCCGATGACAGAGTCGGACATCAAGAGGTGCCACGATCTGAAGAGCGATCCGAGGTACGCCTACGGAATATGGCGCAAGGAGCTTGACGTGTTTCTGAGACTCAAGCGCAAGGCGGAACTAGAGGCGTTCTCAAAATACGGGCTTACCAACATCACGGACAAGTACCTTCCGCAGAAGCTCGAGCTTGCAAAGAGCCTGTGACCGTCTGCGTGGCGGCTACCGGATTCTCAGCGTGAGCACGCCGTTCCTGTACTTGAAGTCCACTATCTGCATCTGCTCTGCCCCCTCTATGGGAACCTCCTTTCCGAACCCGCCCGAGCCGCGTATGTACAGCACGCCGTCGATCAGCCTGACGGCTATCTTGTCCTCGGGGCCCGGCACCTCCGCCACGAACACGGACTCGCCCTCGCCCTTCATCAAGTCGTACATCCAGTTCTTGCTCTCCTGCTCCCTGGCCTTTGTGTATGCGGGCTTGTGGTCCTGCGCAATCCCCTGCAGCATGCGTACCCAGTAGATCATGGTTACGGCCCCCGCCCCCACCAAGATGAAGCTTGCAAACCCCGCGTCGGTTCTCTGCGACATAAAGTAGACCGCTCCGACAAACATTATAGCTATAACGGGAAGCGCTATCCCAAACGACCGCTCGTTGCTGTAGGCTCCCTTGTAACTTGCCAAGTACGTTGACTCGGCGTCTGCCAAATATAAAAACGATGTTGATCTTGGGGGGCGGGGGGCGTCGGGGCCGGTCACCTCTGCAGGCGCCGTCGCAGGATGGGATACAAGGATTGTGCCGATTTCGTATGCTAATTGATCAGTTTTTTCTGCCTTGGGGTGAGCCTCGGTCCGTGCGTACGACAGAGGTTTGAGAAGATTTAGATTGCCAATACGCCGCGCGCCCTGACATGTCAGAACTCCGTGTTCCCCCACACCTAAAGAACTACGACACGCAGTACGGCAACCTTGCCTCATACAAGTATTACACGCGGCCTGCGGCATACAGACTGTACGGGAGCTTCTCGAACGCCAAGAGCAAGCACCAGGCGGGAATGCAGGACATACTTCAGATCATGTTTGCAAACGGGGCGTGTACCACCTGGGACATGGCCAAGCTCATGCTGCGCACCTCCGACGTATCGCTGATCAGGACAAAGGAGAAGGCGTACAGGAGGCTGTTCCTTGGAAGGTACGACACCAAAAAGCAGTCCGGCGGCATGCTCGACCTGGGACTGGTCGTCAGGGAGAAGAAGGGGCCCTACAGCAGGTACAGGCTCTCACTGCACGGGATACTGTACTGCATGGACGTACTGAACCCGTCCCGCGACGATGTGGATCGAATGGCCCGCATGTATGCGGGCGTTCTTCCCAAGGTGTTTGGCAAGTGGGAAGCCCTCAAGTCGGCAGTGGGCACGGACATATACAAGCTGAGAATCCTGGCCAAGGGGATCCTCCTGGACAACGCAGGATCCGGTAACGCGCAGCTCTGCGAGATTATGTCGTTTCTGCAAACCAAGTACGCCCGAAGGTTCGAGTCCATCTCTGAGGGAGACCTGGCCGACCAGATATCATATTGGTTTTACACCTTTATGATGTATTACAAGTCGGCCAGCTCCAACGCGAGAATGTCTCAAGGCAGGATCGACAGGGCCAGGAGGATGCTGCTGCACGATCCCGAGATGTGCGAGTGGTACCGAGGATTTTTTGAGCAGGCGGTGGATCGCTACCGGGAGAGGCTTAGCTCCCTTACCAAGGACAGCAGCTGGATCCTCTGAGGACGTCCGAGCTACTTTGCATGCCTAGCGATTGTCTTTGCCAGATTTGCAAACTCGATGGGCTTCGGCAGCAGTCCTGAAAGCGACATGTCTACCGTCCTTCGGTACTGCGCATCGTCGAGTGCATAGGCCGAGGTGAGGACAACCCTCGCGTCCGAGTCGAGTTTGACTATGTGCAGCAGGGTCTCATAGCCGTCGATGCCGGGCATCTTAAAGTCCAACAAGACGATGTCGGGCCCATACTCGGCATACTTTTCGACGGCCTCCTTGCCGTTTGAGGCGGGAATCACCTCGTGCCCGTAGTCAAGCAGTAGCAGCTGCATCGACTCAAGAAAGTCATGGTCGTCGTCAACCACAAGGATCCTTTTGGGTTTGACGGGTATCTCAATCACCTCCTCTCTCAGCCTGTCCAGATTTCGGGAGTCGCAGCGTAAACACCACGGGATCATTACTGACGCTTATGCTTCCCCCGTGCTGTTCCATGATGTTCCTGCAGCTGACAAGTCCCAAGCCGGTGCCCTGCAGCTTGGTGGTAAACAGCGGCTCGAAGAGGGACGTCATGTGGCTTGCCGGAATCGGGGGTCCCGAATTCTCAAACTCTATCGTCACCGTTTCACCATCCACCAGCCTGATAATTACGTGTCCGTCGTCGTTGCCTATAGCCTGGATCGCGTTCAGCAAAAGATTGGCAAAGACCATCTCCATCTTTGCCGGATCGCACGTGACGAGCGCGTCGTCTTTGGGCATGCTGATCCTTATGGTATCCGGGATGTCCACATAGGCGACGGATCTGCCCAGCATATCCGACACGGATGTCGGGGACATCACGAGCGGAACGTTGCGGACGCTGTTCATTATGCCGTCGATCTGGTGCGACATCTTCCTTACGGCGCGCTCCATCCTGTCGATGGTAGATCCGACTGCATCGGAATCGCCCCCGCGATGTCTGATCAGGGAAGTCGAGTTCTGTATGATTCCAAGGGGAGTCTTCATGTCGTGAGCCATCGCGACTGCAAGCTCGCCCACTGCGGTAATCTTTCCCATCCTGACCATCTCCGCGGTATGCCTGCTAAATATTCTCCAGATCAGGAAGATCAGGAAGATATGCGCCACTACGTTGGTGATGCCAAGAAACACTTGGAGCAGTATGAGGTTGGATAAAAGCACATCCACGTCGTGGCTAAGCTTGTCTGTGAGCTCGTCGGAGAGCGCGACAAGCCTGTCACCGGTGTACTTTATGGTGTCGATGTCGGTGATCACTGCAACGGCGTCAGTGTTATCAGCAGAAAGGCACTCCAGGATCTCGGCCCTGTATTGTCCAAACATGTTCCATATCAGGTTCCAGTCGCCCTCAAAGCGCGGCGAGAGCGGGCTGATCTCTATCCCAGATGATGTTCCGCCCTCCTTCAGGAAGAGTATGTTCGACTCCAGCGCATCTAGCGCCGCAAGCGTTCGGCTTCCGTCGAGCGCCTGGTCGCCCTCTTGGAATAACTTGTCCCTAAGCTCATCGCGCACCAGAATCGTCAGCACCCTGTTCTCTCCGGCTACATTTACTACGTTTCCTGCAAGGTTCAGCTGCGACTCGAAATGGATCATGATTAAAAAACTTGTAACGATCAGAAAGATCTGCGCCGTCACTAGTACAGTAATCCTGTATGTCAGTCTTGCCATCTGTACAATATCTCGCGTACATGCAATAAAAAATCATTGGAATTGTAGATAATCCGTGCATTTCTGCGGATGCTGCATGTGAGCTCATCCATAGTTAGGCAGTACGCGCAACTTTTGTCGCATCATCCAAATGGTGACAGAGCAGCGCATCCGGACGAGGTTACAATCGGCAGTCCGCGCAACTTTTGTCGCATCATCAAAGGTACCCCTGTCATGCGTTACGCGACGCATACCCTCTGCAGGCACGGCCTGCAGTACCTCCCGGACCTATCTGGTGTCCGTTTTCGGCATCGGGGAACCTCTCATGCGGGCACGCGTCACAGGCCGTGCGTGGCTCGCCTGCCTACATTCTGAAAGGTTTTCGTGTCGCGAACAGCAGCCCTTCATGCAGAGTACGGCGCTCTGGCGTGTCAGCATGCGTGGGAGACTATCAATCCAGACCTCCAAGATGTCACCCACTAAGAAGGAGGGCTCCACGTAGGTGGAAAGGCACTCCAGATACGGATGTATCTCCTTATATAACGCAAGGCGCAAGGGGATGTAATGACCATAAGAGACGAAGAACGGGGACCTTTTGCCACGGCGCTTGCGTCGGCCG
Organism: Nitrososphaerota archaeon; assembly: GCA_028820595.1. GTDB lineage: Archaea > Thermoproteota > Nitrososphaeria > Nitrososphaerales > Nitrosopumilaceae > Nitrosopumilus. The sequence goes on from JAPPIP010000137.1 coordinate 19,678, forward strand.
ATACGATCGGGATGATGCCTGCGTGTGCACACCACCACGCGGGTATTGGTTGTCATCGATACTCATTCGGGCGGACAATAGACTTGGAGAGCCGGCAGGCATGACTGGCAAAAAGCTTGGCCTGATGACAGCAGTAATAATAATTGCTGCAGCATCGACGCCGTACATACTAGCTGAAATGGATCCGGCCGTCGTGGTGTCCAACAAGACGCAATGGGCCACCAACCTCACCTTTGCAGAGTCTGTCGACAAGGCTGGCGCGGTAGTTATATAGCGCTCTTACTATATTTTTTCAATCAAATGGTGATCAGATAGGTTTATAGATCAAATAACAAACCAGCAATGCATGGACAGAACGAAGCGCATGGCAAGGGATCTCCAGCCCCGCCAAAAACACTACGAGGCAGAAATGAAGTTCAGGATATGGTAATACGTAACTAGTTGGCCCAGATTTTTTGGATAATTTGATCACTTTTTTGGACATTAAATGATCTCTTTATCCAATGGGTCCGGGATGACCTGGGTGCCGGACTCCA
>JAPPIP010000043.1 GCA_028820595.1 Nitrososphaerota archaeon
GCCCTCGCCTTTGCCCCTCTTGCGCATCACCGCCGCCTGCAGCCTGTCCCGGGACGTGCCGGAAGGCTCCCGCCTGTACGCCGTTATCAGTTCCAGCAGTGCGACGTCGGGCAGGAATGCCTCCCCCGTGCCCACGCGTTGCGCCGTCCTCAAAAAACGAGCACCTCGGTGCGGAACGGCCGTGCGCGGGCGTTAAATAGTGCAGCATCGAGTACTAGTCGATGTATGGTGTTGGTGGTCATAATCAATACCCGCTGCATCGCTTTTTGACACGCATGGTGAAATCATCATGACGACCTGCTCAAAATAGGGCGCAGATCGGCCGTGCCCGGATGCCGTCTCGGACGCACCGTCAGGCGTCAGCGACGATTAGACCGCAAGCGTCAGTTCCAAGCACCCGATCCAAGCATGTTGCGGCAATTATCGGATCTTTATTCCGATCACTATGCATCAATGCGGATATTGAGCATAAAAGTGGTACTGATGGCGCAATGCGGCCCCGTCATTCACAAAAACACGCGTGCGTCATCCACCTAGATCCTGATACGTGCCGGGGCGCGAACCCGGTCTTGCGCATGTGTAACGAGGCCTCCGGAATTTCAGACGTATCGGCGTGCCATCGAATCTTGCCAGCGCAAATCTGGACGCCGGAACAGATGCTCCAGCGTGCGTCATATCGCGGTCACGCAGAAACCCGCCCTGTACGGTCTGGCCGTACCTGCCGTCCACGCGCCCCCGCTATTGATAGTAGCAGAAACGGCGGCGGCGCCGTCCGATCGAACGTCCTCTTGCACAGGCAGCGCGTGGCTTCATGCGCGTGGGGCGGCTGGCCCGCCCAAGACGCCCAGATCGTGTCGCATCATGGCTCTTTTTCAGCCGTCACCTTTCTGTACGCCGCATATGAGAACGCGAGCAGTGACGCGACAAGCCCGACAAGCCACCACCGCGGCTCGTCCGGACGCGGTACATCAAGCGCGCTTGGCGCGTTGGCGGTGCCATGGGCCTCCCCGCCCCACTCGTTGTACAGCACTATGTCCAGGGCGGTGTCCGGCTGGGACGTGACGGTGCAGCCGGTGGGGCACGGTTGCTGCAGGCGCGCGCCGTTTATCTCCACGTGCTTGATTGTGCCAAAGGTGGGGTGGACCCAGCTAGAGTAGTACCGCGGACGTTCATGCGCCTTAAAGCCCACGGAGGGGCAGGACAGGCACGACGAAGACCCGGTTCACCCCCGAGCAGAAGATCCAGATCGTACTAGAACCAATCAAGACCAACATCAGTACGGCAGAGTTTTCATATGAGGCACACCCGGCTGTGACGCTTCTAAGAGACTGGAGATGGCGTGGCGGTCACTCTATCGCATAGCCGGTAAATCTTGCTCCTTGGTCATATGTTATGGTAGCATGATGGCTGTTGCCAATCTTGGTGTGCTGGCTTGCAGTTGCTGCGTTTCCATTGTGCGCCGTTGCAAGTTTGGCTTTGTGTGCTCCACCCGGCCAGTGTTCTGACAAGGCCAAAGCATAGTATGCATCGTCGCTTGTAGGCGCTGTTCTCATGTATGCAACCACATATTTGCCCACAACGTGATCCGTGCCCGCATATGAAAGTGACTTGTAGCCATTGGACGTGCCCTTCTTTTTGTAATAAATGCATTCTGCGCCCTGCTCCTGACAATGGTAGGTGTACACCTCTGCGTGGTACTTTATCGGCGAGTATGACACAGATAACGCGTGCGAAGCGTTTGATTCTGGTATTATTGGGAGGACCTCGCCGGGCGGATCAATGTGGCGCGCATCTTCGGGAGGTGGCTGATCCCACGGCCGCTCTCGCGCTATTTCCAGATATTTGTCGCAATCGCTTCCTTCCTCTACCAGTACGCAGTCTCCGTACGCGCCTACTGTTGCCCAGTAGTCCACATCTGCAAAGTACAGTTCTGACGGCGGTTTCCCAAACAACGTGTACATCTCCAGCACTTCCAGCATTTCGGGCGCCAGTATCTTCATCTCACCAAACAGGCCCGTCAGGGTTTCTTCTGCGTTGCCGGCAGTCGGATATTCTGCTATTAGGTGTCCGTGAAGCGTTTGCAACGGCTCTATTTCTGGTTGCCGGTATGCTTCATTTTGCATGCGCTCGGATATTACCAGCGCTGCCACTCTGCCCACATCTTCCGTTGTGTTTGTAAGCGTATGAAAGTTGTGTATCAGCATTGTGCCATGGTTGAATTTTTCCATGTATTCATTACCCTTGCTTTCATCCAAGAGATCATTCATGTGAGTGTACATTTCCCTAGCCTGTTCTATTCCGCCAAAACCTTCGATCTTGGCCTGTGATTTCTCGTACGGTATAAGATAGCGGTCAAAAATTTGTCCATTCAACAGCGACTCTTGCTTCAGTGCGCCTATGCCCGGGAGTGACCCAGTTCCATTCTCGTTTCCACCTTGAGCATCTGCCCACGAGGGCAATGCCAATGAAGGCAGTACCATGATGGCGCTGAAAACTGCCACGGCCGCGATGGTTTGTGTTGTTTTTGAGATCATTACATATACTTACGATACTGCGTTATATAAGAAGGTCGACCCGGATCTGGAGTGCCTTTTGGCCGCGGATTCTGACCTGCAAATGTCAGCCGTGGGCTGGCATCGGTGGTGTAGCTTTGTCCGATTCCTCGCCTAGACGTGCGTCAGGAATGCTACGGCCGGGAAGACCACCAGATATCTGCGCGACAACCCGGACTGGTCGAAAGGATCGGACTGACGTGCAGAATGCCGTCAAAGAACACTTCTGACGCACCTACTCTAGGATATCCGGGTACCTGTACGAGATCCACGAGTGCGTCGCGGGGTAGAACGGAGTGGCCGCGGGTGACAGTACGTGAACCTCAGAGTCGGTTTGTCGAGTGGCCGGGCTTTCGAACCGACATGGTCATGCAGAGAGTGATTTTAAGTGTACATGTAGGAGAATTCGGTACCAACTTCTCTTAAATGACGTTATAACTATTAGATGGGCTATTTTGTATCACATACTCCGTACCTTTTCCACTCTACGCAATTGATTCCGAGCGCGTCCTTTGTCCGCCGCACCGGCTCCATCTAATCTGTAACACCTTCCTATGATCAACGCCTCTTGCTGTCCTAGTAGTTCTACTGACGTTGCACGAGAGCGTCATCGCATTACGGTTTATTCTGATGCGTGACATGATCCCAAGCTACATGCAGATCCCAAGCATCTTGTGCGAATCAAACTCCCCATACGCGCATTATAACCCCTTACTGATCGGCACTTCGCGATCCACTAATTGCGATGGGATCATGCGGTCGATATGCCGTCTATCGTCTCCTCAGGAACCTTCCTGAGCTGCCGGTCTGGAGGAGATCCCGGAGGCTGTCAATGCCTTCCATACTGACTGCTAGCTTTGGAAAGTAGGGGACAGAGGCGAACGATTTCACTATGAAAAAGAACATGTCTCAACCCGGAATCAGATAGGAGGGAGCATATCCCTTGCCTGGACCCAAGTCTTCGTAGGTTTGCGTGCTTGGCATGCGATCCCACAGATGGCCCAACAAAAGCATCGCGCTGTGCGGACCAGCCAGAAAGAGATGTATCATATCCGGCTTGTACTTCGAAGCAAGTAGACGAATCGCATCACGTGTCTTATAGGCCCAGCCTCTGGCCTCGGCGGCGGAGCCGATCGCCTGATTGCTGGCACCCTTCTCGGGACTGATACAAACGTACTTTTTTGCACTGATTTTCTGATCTCGAAGATACGCCAGCACATCTGCCGACGGATCGACGGCTAGGGCAATGCCTATGGCAAGGTCATTCCCGAGTTCCAGTGTTTTGGCAGTGCGTTTGATGGCTACATCTGACAGCTCCCCCGCGGATGACCACGCTTCGCGTTCCTGCATCGACGAAACCTGAAAGCCAGCAGTCTTGCCCAGCTCCATGCCCGCGACGAACCACGTGGGCAGGCGCATATGCCCCTTAACTAGAATGTAGGTATGTCCTTGCGATCGCAATTCCTGCGCTGTCTGTCGGAGTTCTGGTCTGAACCGGCTATTCCACATCTTCGGATCCGACGGCTGACGTCTGACTCTCGGTTCACTTCCAGGAAACATGCATAGTAATCGGAATAAAGATCCGATAATTGCCGCAACAGGCTTGGATCGGGCGCTTGGAACTGATGCTTGCGGCCTAGTCGTCGCCGACGCTTGACAGTGCGTCCAAGACTGCATCGTGGCACGGCCGTCCTGCGTCCTATTTTGAGCAGGTCGTCATGATGATTTCACCATGCGTGTCAAAAAGCGATGTAGCGGGTATTGATTATGACCACCAACACCATACATCGACTAGTACTCGATGCCGCACTATTTAACGCCCGCGCACGGCCGTTCCGCATCGAGGTGCGCGTTTTTTGAGGACGGCCCGACGCGTGGGCACGGCAGAGGCGTTCCTGCCCGACGTCACCCTGCTGGAACTGATAACGGCGTACAGGAGGGAGCCTTCCGGCAGGTCCCGGGACAGGCTGCAGGCGGCGGTGATGCGCAAGAGGGGCAGGAGCCAGGGCCGCATCGCCGGGCGCCTGGGGCGCGCGCAGAGCGCCGTCAGCTGCTGGCTGCGCAGGATGGCGGCGGAGGGAATCGCGGGCAGGCACGACCGCAGGATCCCCGGCAGGCCATGCAGGCTCTCCGGAGAGCAGGGGGAGGAGGTGCGCCGCGACCTGCTCGGGGAGCCTGCGGACTGCGGGTTTGAGCGCGGAACCTGGACCGCGGGGCTGCTGGCGGCCCGCATACTCGGAAGGTTCGGCGTGCGGTACGGGCGCGACGGCGCCCTTGCGCTGGCGCGCAGGCCGGGCTTTTCGGTGAGAAGGGCCGGGCCCGTCCACCACATGACCGCCACGGCAGAGGAGGAGCGCCGGTACGTCGGGGAGACGACAGAGGCCATAACCCGGCACGCGCGCGACGGCTACGGGGTCGTGTGCGCCGACGCGTCCGCGCTTGAGAACGGGTCGTCCCACGCGCGCGGGCTGCGCGCCGTGGGCGGGACGGAGACCGTGAGGGTCAATTTTTCAAAAAAGGCCATGAAGATGATCGGGGCCGTCGGCGCAAACTCCTGCCACTTCCACTTCTGCGAGAGGGCCGGCTCCGACGACGTCATCGCGCTGCTCGAGACCCTCAGGCGGCACCGCGGCAGGGTGTTCGTCATACTGGACAACGCCGGGGCCCGCAAGTCCGAACGGATCCGCGAGTGCCCGGAGGGGGCCAAAGGCGCCGTCGTGCTGTGGTACCTGCCCCCCTGCACGCCCCAGCACAACCCAATCGAGGTGCTGTGGCGCGAGACAAGGCGCGCCGTTGCGGGGAGGTACTTTGAGGGGGGCTTTGACCAGATGAGGTGGTCGATCATACGCATGATCTCAGGCGGCGAGGTGTGCGTTCCAAGGCTGTTCGGGTATACATGCTCGACGCAATAGAAAAGGCGGGGGGCGGCGCCCCCGCCGCGCCAAGCCCGCGGTAGCCGCGCGGGACCCGCGGCGGCATGCGGCAGTGCGCCGGACTGCGCACTCCCGCAGGTTTCACGCCTGTCACAAGCCTGCAGCCTGCGGCACGCGCACGGCCGGCGCCCCCGGGGGGCGCGTCAGGCCGGTGCACGGGCGTGCATGCAAGTACATGATCAGAAGAGTGCAAGTATGTAATCACAAGAACCTGCAAAAATTATCGGATCTTTATTCCGATTACTATGCATCGAAGAGTTTCGAGACATTATCCTCAAAGAGAAGGAAAACCGAATTTACGTAAACGTCTCAACGGGAAGCAAGATTACAGCCATAGCAGGAATGCTTTCGTGTATGCTGTGGAGCCGTGCCGCACGACCATATTTTGTGCATGTTTCGTACAAAAACAGGCAAGTGATCCAAGAATCTGAGGATGTATTGAGAATAGATGATGAGCTGCCCACATATGAGATAAAGCGGCCACGTAAGGAGATCATGTCTGTCTTGGAGCTGCTGAAGGGTGCTACCGATGGGACAATGCAAAAAAAGAACATCATACAAGAGCTAGAAGACCGGAAGATTATTGAACCCACCGGGAAGGAAGACGAAAAGATGACGGATCCCGCAAAGCACAGCCGGCTGCGAACGCTGCTGAAACCGATGGAATCGGAGTTAGAGTATGTGAGTATCAAGTCGGCAGGGAGTCGAAGCACCGTCAGCATAACCGATCAGGGGAAGAGGGCGCTAAGAATATTCGGCGTTGTGGATGTCTGACACTGGGACTCGCCGGCCGAGTTTGTAGTTCGATGTTGGGATGCGAATAAACGACCGACAGTGTTTTTTTGTGTCCAAAGCACCTCAATGTATAGGGTCCATCTCAGTTGTTAGTAGGAATGTTCAGTCAATCCACGGTCGGACGCGTCGAGTCCGCAAGGGCCGTAGGTTAGCTGTCACTAGAATGTTTACAGAGACGACGCAGACCGCATTGCATCAGGGCTTTTTTACCGTCGTTATCTTTCTGTATGTCGCATATGAAACCACAAGCAATGACGCGACAAGCCCTACAATTTGCCACCGTGGCTCGTCCGGACGCGGTGCGTCAAACATACTTGATGTGTTGACGGTACTATGAGCCTCGCCACCCCACTCGTTGTACAGTACTATGTCCAAGACGGCATCAGACTGGAACGATACGATGCAACCGGTAGGGCACGACTGCAACAGGCGCGTGCCGTTTATTTCCACATGCTTGATAATCCCAAAATTTTCAGGCTGTCTTATGATGATGCGGCCGGGCTCCCGTGAGACGTCTGCCGGGTTGTCCTTTTGGGCGTTGATGCTGACAGTCTCGCTCCCGCCAAAGGAATAGTACTTGTGGTGTATGGCGCGCTCTGCAGAGCCGTTTATCGCGATGTGCAGGGACGTCGGGGCCAGCACGCTCAGCCCCAGGTCGTACGGGGCGGTGAGGCGGAGCATCTCTGGGCGCTCTGCCAGCTCGTGGAGGTCCGCCAGCCTGCCGCTGAACGGCAGGCCCGTGCCGTTCTGGGGGGTAATGTCGCCAAAGTGGACGGACGTGCGCAGCACCGTGGCGTTGATCACACCGCCTGACGCGTGCCACTCCTGTGCCATCGGGTGCGTGTCGTCCAGGATGGCCTGCGCTATGATCGGATCGCCGGTATCCCACGCTATCTTGTCGCGTATGTAGCCAGTCAGGTACTCGGCCCCAAGTTCCGCGTATGGCATCACCCGCAGCGTGATGTCGTCTGCGGTCTGTACGGCGCCGGTATGGTCGACTGACTGTACCGTCACACGTTTTGAAAACGGCATCTCCGGATAGCGCATCGCAGTCTCGTACAGCAGTGTGTCCCTGCCTGCAAAGTCGGTGCTGTAGACCTGCAGGTGGGAGGTGACGTTCTCGTTGACTGCCGCCTTTGCAGTAGCAACAGCAGTGGCGGTGGCTGCTGGCTCCCCCGCTGCCGTCTGGTTGTACGCGGAGAACACCCACCCGGACACGGGCCACTCAAACAGGATGGTGCCGTGCCCACCCTGCACGAACATGGCAGTCTGCGTGCCTTGCGCGTGCTCCAGCGCGGTGTGGTCGGGCGAGGAGTTGCGGCCCGCGTCGAGCACGTGGTCCTGCCCGAATTGGTTGTAGGCGTACGGGTCGTGCCCCCCGCCCGTCCCGGCCCACCCGTTGATGAACGAGCGGCGCATCGGGTGCAACATGTCGTCCTGCCAGCTCCCGCCGTATCTCATGGCGATCCCGTGCCGGTCATCAAAGGCGTATTCGCGGGCGTCTGCAAGCACTGGATACGAATACACCGTCTCGTAGGACGGCTCGTACGGCACGACCTCGGCCTCGGTGGAGTTTGCCGCGTCTGCAACCTGTTTGCCGAGGTTGTGGGCGGTCATGTTGTACGCGAATTCGTAGGTGCCGAAATCGTGCGATATGCCGGCGGTTCGGACAGTCAGCCCGTCGCCGTTGCCGAACCATAGTATTTCGGCCAGCCACGGCGGAGAAACCACTTTGACCGTATGTTCGCACGGAGGTACCGCCGCATGCGGGGCGGGCGCGGCGGTGCCGTTCCCGTCCGCGGGCGGCGGCGGCGGCGATGGACAGTCAAACTCGTCGATTACCGGAAGTGTAACGGAGGGCAGGCGGTGCGTCTCGAAGCTGACATGCGCACTGCGCTCGTCCTTCCACTTCCACGACGGCTCGTGCCGCACGTATACCGGGTCCCCGTGGTAGTAGGTGCCGTCCAGGTTCTTGGCGTCGTACCCCTCCGCATGGTGCAGCGGCGGCTTTGTCAGTATGATTGACAGCCCGCCGTCCTGCAGGGAGGGCCCCCTGTCTACACTCACCTCCTCCAGCCCCCTCACCGGGATGCCGTTGGCGCGGTGCTGCGGCGTCCAGTAGTGGCCGGACGCCGTAAGTTCCAGTTTCGCGCCGTCCGTCGCGGGCCCTGCGCACGCGTCGCCGCCGGCAGACACCCGGTACGCCTCCGGGGGCATGCCGGGCGGCACCGTGTCCATGGTGAACGCGTACGAGCGGTTTGACAGCAGGTGCGCCCAAGAATCCGCCGGATACCCGGGCGGTGGCGGCGGTGGCTCCGCGCGGTCTCCGTCCCCGTCCTGTATATCGTACGGCGGCAGCCGCTTGTGCCACGCGTCCAGCAGGCGCGCGTACGAGTCGACGGCATCTGACACGCACACGCCCCGGTCGGGACGCACCTCGGCCGTCCCGTACACGCAGCCGGACCGCGCGCCCAGCCCGCCGCACGCCTCCCGCACGCGCTCCTCAAACCACTCCGTGCTCCCGGGGTCGGCCGGCGTTGCAACGAGGTGGGCGTGCGGCGCCCCCGCGCCCGTGGTGATCCCCCAGCCGTGCGTTGTAACGTAGAATATGCCGCCGCCATACGGCTTCATGTGCGGCGGGGCGGCGGGCAGGCCGGCCGCAGTGTCGTTCAGCTTCTGGTCTGCCGGGATGACGCCGCCCTTGATGTTGCCGCCCTTGTATTTGGCCCACGGGCAGTACGGCAGGTCCTGCACGTGTCGCGACTTTGTGTCAATCCTGTCGGTCCACCACCCCCAGGCCGGCTCGCCCCCGTACCCCTTGGACTTGAGCGTCTTTTCAAATTCAGTCAGCCTGTCCGTATCCTTTGTGAGGAATACCTTGTCGTACACGACCCATCTGTCGTACCTCCACGTATGGGACTCGCCGGGCTTTGTGAACATCTCCTTGCACGAGGCCACCGCCCTGCCCGCGTAAAAGTCCGTGCTGGCGAGGAACGCCGCGGACGGGTCGAGGTCCCTGTGCGTCAGGGGCGCGCGACGGTCCTCGCGGCCGTCGGGGCCGGTCCACACGGCTCGGTGGTCCAGCTGCAGGCGGCTCGTCTCGAGGAGCGGGGGGCGGACGGAGCAGCCGGCGGGGTCGTCGGACTGCTCGGACCACCGGAACAAGTAGTGGAAGGCGTCCCCCGGATAGTACGTGTTATCGGGGTTCTGCCGCGGCTCCCCCAGGTATGTGACGGGGCGGGTCTCGCCGCTCACGCGCAGTATGCAGCCGGTGGCGGAGTGGTCCGCCCAGACTGCGGCATCCTGTGCGGCGCACGATGCAGCGACGACTGCGGCCATCACCATAATGACGGCATGGGACGGGACGCGCGGCGCGCGCCGTGCGGTACGCACCGCCCCGCCGGTACGCGGCATGCCGGTCACCACCGGCCCCGGTTCCCGGCAGGGAGGGGCCGGCGCGACCGTCCGGCCCGGTCGCCGTCTGCCGTTGTCTGCGCCTGCGCGGCCCGCGTCACGCCCGCCGTCTTTTCGTACCCCTGTCATCGCTACCGCCACCCCCGGCAGCCGCTTTTAAGCAGGATGCGCACCCGGCTGGCGGCGCGCGCTACCGGCGCCTGGCCCGGCGGCGCAGCCGCAGGCCGCAACACGGGCACGCGGGCTCGTCCCTGACCATCCAGACGCCGCACTGCTGGCAGCGCACCTGGCCCGTAGCATACCGGCCCCGCCTGCCCGGCTTGCTCACCCGGTGGCGGTCGCACGTCCCGCGGCAGGGCATTACCGGGCGCACGCCTCCCCGACGCGCGCGTCGGCGTAAAAGAAGAACGGCATCCCGGGACAACGACGGTCCCGCACCGCCGGCGCCATGACAGTCACCCCGTCCACACGGCGTCCACTGGCGTGCCCGTACCGGCCCGCGCCCCCCGGCCCGATCCCAACTGCCACCGCCTCCTCAACTGGCATTCCCTGCCGCCTCCCCGCGGTTGTCATCGTCCCGCCGCCGGACTCCCGGCCTTGACGAGCCGCGGCCGCCGTTGTAAGAGTACATGGGTTCCGGCGGGGAGGGCGCCGCGCCGCGGCCGCGCATCTCCCTTCGCGCCGCGCACGCCAGCATGATGTGGTGGCCGCAACCGCTTGATTCGTGCGCCTGCCGCTCCGCCCCGGCAGCCGGGCCGGCGGCCCTGGCATCATCGGGGCCGCGGCCCGCGGCGCGCCTTTCCGATTTGCCGCCGTCGTAGCCACCACCACCCCTACTACTACCACCACCACCCCTACTACTACCACCACCCCTACTACTACTACCACCACCACCACCATCGTTGCCAAACCCCCCCACTCCCGGCTTCTCCCTCCGTGCGCACTCCGGCTCCCGCGGAGCCCCGGGTCCACGGCCCACGACGCGCCTGCCATCGCGGGATCCGCCCTGCTGTCCGGATGGCAGGTAGTCCCCTCACGAACCTTGGTCCCGGCCCGGACCGTCCCCCACTTCTCCATGCAACAGCATTACCGTCAATTTTGTATTTAGCCTTTATGATAAATATATGGTAAATATGCCCCAGCTGCCGCCATTCTGGCACCGGTACGCATTCCGGGCGGACCGTTCCTGGGCGGCGCGGCTGGCGTGCGGCGGGGCGGACCACTAGGGGCGTGTTACAAGAATAACAAAAACGATAATAACAGCATATAACAATGATATGACATGGGAAAGGACGACTGGAAGACGGTCAACGTGAAGAAGGCCATGATGGACGAGGTTGAGAGGATGCTGCGGACAGATGCGGTAAGGAAGGATGGGATAACGAACATGTCCCAGTTCGTGGACCTGGCGCTCCGCGAAAAGATCGAGAGGTTCGAGCGCATGCGGTTTGAGCACATCAACATGTACGACGACCATGTGAAGATACTGGACAACAAGCTTGGGCGCGCGGGCAGGATCCTGTCCGTGTACTTTCGCGACGCGAGGGCGTGGTGCGAATATTGCGACGAGCACATGTGCGTCCACATACAGTACGCGTGGGAGATCCCGGGCGTCAGGGAGGTCCTGGCCGCCCGCAAGATTGCGCCGCCGCCCTCCAGGGCCGTCTGACGTGCCACTACTAGATTAAGGTGAGCTCACCTCCATTCAAAAGCCGCTGGACATGGATGGTTACAACTGGTGTGTGGATTCCCATGGCCCTTGTGTCGGTCAGACAACCACTCATACACACTTTTGCCGTGTCTTCGCCACGTGAGGACGCACGTGACAAAATCCGCTAGCCGCCTCATGGCCCGGGGATCGTCCTTGGTTGACCGATCATCTTCCGAAACACAACCATCGCATCCAGATGCGAATGGCCTGCAGATTGTCGTGTCTCCGTTGCCCTCCTAACATCGGGAGAGAATTGTTGAGGATTAAGATCGAAACAAGTCGTCATTGGCTGTCTGAAATCCTCCTTGCGTGCATGCGACCAGACACCACAATTATTTTCCCTTGACCGACTATGGCCGCGCTTTTGGGTCATTGATGATCAATTGGGGAACTTGCTCACCAATTCCTGTGACTCGTGAAATTTCTTTGCTTCGGGCAATATCTTATGACAGTCTAGATCCATCATGAATATGGCGTGATGCGTGGGTATAGACCATCCAAAGCCTTCCTCATCAGTACAATAAAACACGATAAATTCGTTAAAATCTATCCCGACATGGACTATGAGCTGGGTAGTTATGCCGCGATCCACGTATTCGTAGATTATTTTTTTATGGCCGTAGGTTAGCTCTTGATGTATCGTGTGGTTTTCAAATTTTTCTACAAAATCTTTGACGCTTGTGTGATTCGAGTACATCCAGATCCATTGCTCTTCGGATATCTTGTTGTATAGTATCGTAGATCTAAGGTACGTCTCGTAATAGCCAAAGAGTATTGGTTCTAGGAACGTATACTCTGCTACAAATATGGCGATAAGCGCTGCTACCGTCGCTCCAACTGTTGCAAAAACAAGTCTTTTTTTCATTGTAAAAAAGGAAGGGTGTAGGACTAGAGTACTAGTCCAATTGCGGGGAAAATTGCATACCACGTGTTTTCAGAATAACGACCATTGGCCGCGGCTATTGTCAGCGATCCTACCGAAGACCAGTCGCGGCAAATGCCATCATGCCATCCCAAACTGTTTGACACTGTACTTACACAAACAGTACGGCCAAAGACGTCAACGAATCCAATTTGTCCGTACGACCAGTCGTGTATATTGCAGTTTGGAAATCCTCCAGATTTTATTGATGACGGATACGAAACGTAGACTGTTAACAGCTGTGAATTGCCTATGTCTGTTAGGGTGCCACTCGTTGTGCCAGAACTAATTGCATAGCAGTCGTTTCTGCTGTGCGCCGTGGAGAATATGTGGGTTCCACTGGTTGTCTTTGTGACTGGTGGTGTGTTAACATTTTCGGTTACAGAATAGCTCATGGTCAAATAGTTGGTTGAGGATAGTGTATTAGAACGGGATGTGCTGGTTGCCGTGATGTATGAACCATTTTCTTTGATGTACTGTACTAGGGCATCATAGTCTCTGCCAATCTCTTGGTCTATCTCTCTAATTTCTTCTTCGCTTGTAGCTTGCGGTCTTAGCTCTGTTTTCTCAACTATGTTTAGGGCGCTTTGGTAATAATCCTTCTCGGCCTGTTCTCGTGGGTCGGTTGACTCTTCCAATGCCTGTATTCTCTTTTTAAGCTCTTCCTTGTTCTCGTTGTTTCTGTCTGTTACGTCCGTCGCGTTTACCATATGCGTTGCTGGAAATGCTATCGATGTAACTAGTATTGCAAACAATACTGCTTCTATACTTCTTGCATTCATTGCATAACCTTGCATCCTTCGTTATATAAGGAGGTCTATCTAAATCTGGAGTGCCTTTTTACCTGCAAGGTTTCCGACTTCCTGCATGAAAGGTACAAGCATGGCGTACTGGCCGAGATTGCGTGCTTCGGCAGCGGAGGCAGCATTAGCTAGAGCGCTCCCTGTCACGCGGCACCGGTAGCCACACGCTTTTTGCGGATGGGACAGAGAAACCCCGCCAGCTCTGCCCGTTGTATCGTTCCACTGGGGTGTACCCGACCAAGGACAGATACTTTGAGGCGCTGCTCTCCCTGGACAGGGACTCGCCGCGCGGGGCATACGAGGCGCTTGCCTCGCTGAACAACCGGTTGATCGGGATTGTAACGTTTGAGGTAACCGACAGGCAGTCCGAACCTGTTGCGCCGCCGTCGTCGGCCGACACCGTGAAGGATCCGGGCGGAGACAGGGTGGGCGCAGACGCGGAGATTCCGACTATCGTGCGCGAAGAGGAGGATGGCGCAGGTGACGGCGCAGGCGCAGGCGCGCTGCCGCCTGCCGTAGACGCGCGGCCCGCGGCCGTTTCCGAGCCCGCGACCGGCCAGACGTCCATGCCGGAGTGGGTGAGGATCAGCGCCGGTGGTGGGCCGGAGGCGCGCTGGGTGACGGCGCATTTTTACAGTCCATACAGCATCTAATCGACCAAAGAATCATCCAGATCCCGGCAACGGAGTCCGGGGGCGGCGAGGACGCGGGCAAGATACCGACATGGGTGAGGACCAGCGCCGGGTGGTGGGCCGGAGGCGCCATCGATGACGACACGTTTGTCCAGTCCATCCAGTTCCTCGTACAGAGCGGGATCATAGTCGCCGTTGAGTCAGAATGACGGTGACGGGCGCGTCGTCCCAGGCCCGTGAATGTACTGTTCGAGCGGCTTAGTCTTCTATTGACGTACAATCAGGGAATAATACTCAGCTGTGGAAAACCGATCTTGGTGGATTCAAGTCGACAAAGCCAACAACATTGTCGACTCTTGTGCCTGCCTGCCTGCCTGCCTGCCAAGTCGACAAAGTCGTCAATACCGACGACTTTGTCGATGCCTGTGCCCGGAGCCCCCCTAGGGTCGGCGAAGCCGACTGAACCGACAAGATGGGCAGGTGCTGTGGTCTGGAGCTTCCAGACAAGTTTGAGCAAAGAACGGGGGCCTGCCAAGAGAGACATCTGGACAGTCGGATGCCGCGAAATGACTGCGTGTATGCCGGTAGCGCACCGCGGATGCGGAAGGCGCGAGTGGAACAGTCGCGGACCTGCCGGCCCGGGGAGACGGCGCGCAAGGGCGCTGAACGGCAATCGCGCCTCTGGAAGGCTGAGGGCCGTGAGCTGCCCGGGAAACTGACAGTTGAGCTTGGAGGACTGCTGGCTGGCTGGCTGAAGAGACACAGAGCGCCCTCGGAGGAAACCGACGAGGGCGCGGGTATGCCCTCACCGACACAACGCGCAACATTGCGCGCCAGCGGGCCGGCCACTCGACGCGTCCGCGATGAACACCAGTGGGGGGCCGGTCGTCGTTGAGATGTGTGTCAATATGTGAGTAGGATGTTCGACACGTGCCATGAAATCACGGGTGCGCTTGGTGCGCCCGCCGATGGTGCGCTTGGTGCGCTTGGTGCGCCCGCCGATGGTGCGCTTGGTGCGCTTGGTGCGCTTGGTGCGCTTGGTGCGCCCGTACCACGCCGAAAAGCGCACTTGGTGAGCTTTTTTCCCTTAAACGGATCTGGAGTGTCACCGGTCATGGACGACGGAAAGACGTTGGAGCGGAGAATCCAGCTGAGGGGGCACTCCTTTGTACTGACTATCCCGCGGACCGTGATCAAAAAGATGAGGATTCGTGACGGGCAGAGCGTCAGGTTCCTGGTCAGGGACGGGGAGATTGTGATAAAACCCATGAGTGCGGAAGTGGGCGGAGGTACCGCGAACCCCGCAGGCCCGGACGAATACGAGAGGGCCGTAACGGAGATGGTCGCCAGGGACAGGTCCGAGAAGGCCAAGGAACACCGGCGCGGGGGCGCGGCATCCGGGAGGAGCAAGCTGGAGCGCCTCCGGCTCAAATGACCCTGACCTGGACCCCGCGCTTCTCCTCGTCCGAGAGCCGGTCGTAGATCTGCCGCGCCTTCGGGCTCTTGGACCACACGTGACACCGCCCGAACCCCATGTCCCGCCACTTTACCATGTTGTACCTGACGTGCTCGGGGTGGCTCTGCACCTCGACCACCGACTCGATCTCCACGCTTATCGGGGTGTCGTCCTCATAGTCGTACGCCACCAGGTCCGTCCTGTCGCGGCCCTTTGTCACCTTTTGGGACGCCACCGCCACGAACATTGCCTTTTTCAGATAGCCGTTGAACACGCGCCGCGTCAGGCCCTCGATCTCGGCCGCGGAGCCGACCTCGTCGAACTTGGGCTCAAAGTACGCGGATCTGGCCTCCTGCGTCAGCTCGTACTTTGACAGCCGGTTTCCGGGATCGGTCTTTCTGACTAGCCTGTCTGCCTGCATCTTTTTGAGTACATCGAGCACCTCGGACCTGTTTGACACGGGCAGTTGCGACACCATCTCCACCTGCTGCAGCGGCTTGCCTAGAAGCATGACCATTATCCCCCACTCCATGCGCGCCGGGAACCGCACCGTTATGCTCTCAAGCCACTTGTTGCGGGCGGCGATCGTCTGCCTGACCATGGTATCCTCCACTATGCCGCGGCCGTATCTGGCAAGCTGGGCGGCCAGAAACGTATCGTACGCGGCGGCAGACACCTGCAGGTCCGGCGGCGCGCCCAGCCAGAACTGGACGGGCAGCGGCTGCTCCTTTCCGGGCGGCGCCTTTTCCCGTATGGACCAGTGAAAGTACTCCTGGCTTGCAAGCAGCCTGGTAAGCTCCCCCTTGAACTGGGGGTCCCATATCTGGGCCATCCGCACCGCGTCCTTGCCGTTTACCTTGCCCACCAGCTGCGTCCCGGAGTTCCCCGTGATCAGCCCGAGCTGCGTGTCGCTTATCTGCTCGGTGGTCTGGTGGGACAGCACCAGCCCGAGGCCCAGCGACCTTGCCTGCTCGAGCATGAGCTGGAGCACCTGCAGGTCCTTTACGATCTGGAACTCGTCGAGCGCCAGCACCACCTGCGTCCTCCCCTCCCCGGGCAGGCGGTTTGCGCGCTCCTGGATTGCAAACCACAGCTTTAGTATGAACGCCTGCATCGCCAGGGGCTGGACGTGGTGGGGCATGTTGAGCGGCGATATGCGCACCACGGTGTACGTACCGGGTTTGATCAGCTCCCGAAAGTTTACGGTGCCCCTGCGCACGGAGAACATCCTCTTGAGCACGGGGTCGGTCGCGAACTGCTCGATGCGGTTGAGCAGGGGGACGAACGCGTCGCCCTTGAGCGCCGCTATGCTCAGCAAAGCCTGCTCCATCTCCCGGTTCGGGGTCCCGAACGTGCCTGCTATCTGCGGCAGGGCGTCGTGCCCGCTCTCCTGCATCTTCAGTATCATGTCGTGTATGTCAAGGAAGGTGGGCGAGTCGTGCTCCATGTACACGTAGAACAGCAGGGCGCGGAATATGCGCTCCATCTGGACGAACGTGGCCGACTGCTGGTACCATTCCTCGATGGTCTTCATGAAGTATCCGACGTACCTGGACACCAGCTCCTCGCGCTCGTTCTCTTGATATGCGGGCAGCTCGAGCGGGTTGATCGAGAACTTTGTCTGCTGCGGATCCAGAAAGTGCACGAGTCCGCGCCCGACCGTGCCGGGGTCGCACTGCCTGACGAACTTGTAGGAGTCATCCCCTTTCGGGTCCACGTATATGAACGCGTTCCGGAATACGCCGTTGCGGTTCCACGCCTCCAGGTGCTTTGCAAGCAGGCGGATCAGCGAGGTCTTGCCGGAGCCGGACGCGCCCACCACGTACAGGTGGTTTGCAAAGTCGGTGGGGGATATGACCGCCGCGCCCGCGTCCTTGGATCTGGACATCTCGCCCCACTGGCGCCTCCTGTCCTTCTTCCGGACCGTGGCCAAGCGCCACCACCGTCATCCCGTTGCGGTTCCCGCCCCCGCGTCCCCGGGCGCAGGGCCGGGCTGCTGCGGGCCGGGACCGTCCAGCGAGTCGAAAAAGCCGATGCCCGCACCCGTCTTCTCTGACGGCTTTGAGGGGAGGCGCACGCCGCGCGTGGTCTCCACGTTGGGCGTGGACGGGTCCGGCAGGTGCACGAACAGCGGCACCTCGGACGGGTTCAGGATCAGGAAGGGCATGGGCCTCCGGGTCCGGTACCCGCGGAGCCCCCACCACCCCCTGTCGAAGTACTGCGATACGGCGCGGCCGAAAAACTGGTCGGGGTCCGGCAGGTGCCTTGACTCGAACATGCATACCCTGTGGTCGCGCGCGCCTCGCGGCCCGGGCGCCCTGATCTGCGACTTCTTCTTTTTTGCGTCGGAGGAGTAGAACCTGTCGTATCCGTAGCGGAACTTTGCCAGGTGCTCGTATGCAGAGTCGATGCCGTCCACCGACAGCGCCGAGACCCTGTCAAACGGCAGGTCGACATCCTGCACGCCGCCGTCACTTCCCTGCACCAGCCCCCTTATGCTCATTACCAGGTGCGCGCCCTGCATCTTTGCCATGACGTGCTTCTTGAGGCCCTTGTAGTTGCTCGTGAAATCGTACCCGAGTTCCGGGTGCTTGCGCGGCTTTTTCCCCGTGATCTCGTCCCCCCACGACGTGTACTCGCCGCGGTTTATCTCCATAAACCGGTTATCCAGCCGCGACATGTGCGTGCGGAGAAACGGCGTGCAGTCAAGCCGCGCAAACACGAACTGGATCCACGCGCGGCTGGCCGACTGGACGGCGCTCGCCATCCGGGTGATGAGGCTGCGCCCTCCGGGCTCGTCGAAGACCGCCGCGTAGTGGCCGTGGCGCGTCCCCACGTCAAACACGCGGTATGCGGATCTGCGGTCAAACCACGCGGGGACTGTCTCGCGCATGTAGTCGAACGCCGCGTTGGGGTACATGACTTGGAACGCCCGCTCAAAGTCGTCCGCGTCCCTCTCGTCTGATATGATGACAAACCGGAGCCTTGACTCTGCCGCGTCCCACCACATCTCAAAGCTCCGCACCCGCCCGCCTGCCAGGCCCCCGGCGACGCCTGCCGCCCTCTGTGGGTCCGACTCTATCGGTACAGTCACCGAGCGGGCGGCCAGCCTTTCGGGGCCGTGTATGATTTTTTTGACATCTGCCAGCTGCCCCCGGGGCGTCTTCCTGTTTGAGATGTGCCATCTCGGCATGCAATCAAGGTGATGCTTTCCTTTTAAGCCCCAAAGCGTGCAGTTTCCCCCGCATTCTCCATTTGTATCCAGATCTGATGCCCAAGCCCCGGATTGTTAACAGAACCGGGAATTCAATCAAACCAACTCGGTTTAAATTATTATTGTGATATAGCCTGTTGATGAAATGCGTCATTTGCGAATCGGACGAAAGTCTGAACTGCAAAATGTGCAAACTGCCATATTGTGTGTGGCATATGGGCGAG
This sequence comes from Nitrososphaerota archaeon, assembly GCA_028820595.1. Lineage (GTDB taxonomy): Archaea > Thermoproteota > Nitrososphaeria > Nitrososphaerales > Nitrosopumilaceae > Nitrosopumilus. Next base: position 18,657 of record JAPPIP010000043.1, read on the forward strand.
CATGAATGCCCAAACTAGGCCCGCCGCCACCGTCGGGTTGAATGCAGGACAGGCTTCACAAACCGCCAAGGGACTAGGGCTGCATTGCAGGCTCCGTTGACAATTCGGGGCTTGGGCATGATCTTCCTGTCAAATCTGTGTGATGAGGCCGGGTGGAAAGTTGGCGGGAGCTGCGGCCAGGTCCGCATGAACTGCCCTTCCTTGGGCCCCGCCTCAGTCCGCGGGGCCTTGACAAAATCATGGTTTTATATGTCGGCGATTCGCATGCAGCCCAATGCAAAAAAGCCAGCTGCAGCGGTACTCGAGGCAGATCATGCTTGACGACATAGGGCTGGACGGCCAGCAGCGCCTCATGGACGCAAGGGTTACCGTCGTCGGGGCCGGCGGGCTCGGCACGCCCATACTGACACACCTGGCCGCGATGGGCGTGGGGCATATCAGCATCGTGGACCGCGACACCATAGAACTGACTAATCTGCACCGCCAGACGCTGTATTCCGACGCGGACATAGGCGCGGCGAAGGTCGACGCGGCCGCCGCCAGGCTGAGAAAACTGAATCCCGACGCGGACATCAGCACAATGCCGGTGTCCGTGAACAGGAGGTCCGCGCGGTCGGTGGTCGACGGGTCAAACATAGTGATCGACGCGCTTGACTCGGTGGACGCCAGGTACGCGCTGAACGAGGCGTGCTTTGATGCCGCCATACCGTTTGTTACCGGCGGGGCCGTGGGCACGGCCGGACAGGTGTTCGTCGTAATGCCCGGCAGGACCGCGTGCTACGAGTGCGCGTTCCCCGGCATGACAGACGAGCAGATGCCCTCGTGCGGCGTCGAGGGGGTGAACCCGGCCATACTAAGCGTAATCGGGGGGCTGGAAGTGTCCGAGGCGATCCGCATCTTGTGCGGATGGGAGCCGGCCACACTCGACCACGTCCTGCACGTGAACATAGCCACGGCCGACTTTGTCAGGGTGCGCATGGAGCACGTGGCAGAGTGCCCGACGTGCGGGAACGGCACGAGGCGCCCGGTGGAATCCGGTTACATCATTGAGGAGTTGTGCGGCCGCAGGGGCGGACAGAGGACGTTTGCCATATCGCCGCCCGCCCCGCGCAAACCACTGCGAGCCGACGACAGAGTGAGCGTGACGAAGGGGGACGGCTCGGCCATAGTTACCGGCTGTATCACCGAGGACGCGGCGGTCGACCTGTACGAGCAGATCACGGTGCCCGCCTAGATTTTGTCTCAGGGTAAGTGTTAACCTCGTGCCTAGATTTTTACCATTCACGTGAAATTTTTTGT
>JAPPIP010000053.1 GCA_028820595.1 Nitrososphaerota archaeon
ATAATGATCTTTAAGCTTTTCGCGATCTCAACGGTGAAAGGGTGGACAGCGCCCAAAGTCACGAAAAGCTTAAAGATCATGACGCGCCCCGGTGGCAAAGCTTATTGATCACATTGCAGCCGCCACTCCAATGGCTTCCAGAAGAAGCAGGAAGGACGACAAGAAGAAAAGACAGGATGCCCACGTGCGGGCATACAGGGAGGAACGGCGGAGACAGAAGATCAGGGAGTGCCGCGACTACAAGACGTACGAGAGAAAGCGAAAGGGCGAGGGCGGGGTGAAGAGGATCAGGATCAAGCAGCTAGCTAAACTGATCCGCGACACCCTGCCAAACGCCACCGATACGAACGTTTCCAGGATCGTGTGCCTCGTGGACATGACATACCGCGGCCACTCGTACCGCAGGCACGTCGAGTACCTGGATGAGCATTCAGGCTCCGTAGGCATGTACGGGCTAAAAAGAGTTCCCTCGAAATCCGGCCTCCACGGCTGGGCGGGGGAGCTTGCAGGCGACATGGAATTCGTGCCGGGGCTCCTCGCCGGACAGGCAGGGGACGACGCGCGCGGCACCCTGCCGGGCGACTCGTCGGGGTTCTCCATAGTGAAGTACGAGGACTGGGGGGACGCCAGGCGCGGGATCATATCCGGGCGCGAGTTCAACAAGCTCCACATACTGGTCGCGCCGCACGGCAGGATCGCAACGTGCGCGGTAACCGCGGGGCGGCGGCACGACTCGCCGGTGTTCCGGGAGATGTACAAGCGCATCCCGGAGGGCGCGGGGCACATGATACTGGACGCCGCGTACCTGTGCAAGGCAAACTGCAGGATGATCGCGCGCAGCGGGCGCAGCCCGGTCATATGCCCGAAGAGTAACTCCCGGGCGAAGGGGCTGCATCCGATGGGCCGGATGCTGAGGTGGTACGAGAGCGACCGCGACGGGTTTGACCGCGCATACCACCAGCGGAGCCTGGTAGAGACCGCGTTCTCCGTCATCAAGGAGAGGTTCGGCGCCGTCGCGCGCGCAAAGACGTTCCGCATGAGGCAGCTGCAGCTCGCGCTAAAGTGCATCTGCTACAATCTCGTCGCCTGATTCTGCATCCGCCCACGGGGGCAGTGCGCCTCTCCCCCCAGCGTACGCTGTAGACTAATGCGCCGCGCGCAGTCAAAAACCGGAGACTTGCCGCCGGACATGCCGCAATTGCGGCAGAAACGGACCCGCCCATCGCCCAAAGCCCGCTTAATTGTCCACAAAATCAGGGCGCGGTTTACAAAAGTTGGACAGCGCCACCCGCCGCCCAACATTTTTAATCCGTGCCCGCATGCATGCGTCATGGGAATCGGGACGCTCCCCGCCTCTGGAGGTGGCGCAACTGCATCCCAGACGTTTGCATTTTCTACAGTGGCGGTATTTTCCGTGCTGACGCTCATGGCGGCATCCGCGGTGGCGCCGGACGCGCTGCGTCCCGACGCATGGGGTGCCGAGGAACCGCCGGCCTTTGTCGACTCTGTTACGTTTGCAAAGCAGCCTGATCCGACCGTCGCAACGGACAACCTGATACTCGGCGACATTGACATGTATTATGAATCCATATTGCACGGGGAGGCCCAGCGCGTGCGCAGTGCGGGGCACGACGTATACGAATCCGCCGGGGGCATAAAGTACTCGATATACGTAAACCCCGTCGATGACACCACAGAAGGATTCAACCCGTTCTCGCTGCGTGACGTGAGGTTTGCGCTCAACTTTATGATAGACAGGGACCGCATCGTAAACGACCTGCTGGGATCTGGAACCGCAATGCTCTCCGCGCTGTCCCCGACCCATCCTGACTACTTTCTGGTGCACCGGGACCTCGCATCGCTTGGGTTTGGGTACGACCCTGCAAAGGCCAACCGGCTGATTACGGAGGCGCTCGTGTCCGCGGGCGCCTCAAAGTCGTCCTCCGGCGTGTGGCAGCACGGGGGCCAGCCGATAGATGTGAAGATCTTCATCCGTGATGACGACCGGGTGCGCCACCAGATCGGGGAGGGCCTGGCCGCCGATCTTGAGCGCCTGGGGTTTGAGGTCAAGAGGGCGTACGGGGACCTGCGTGACGCATACTCTACAGTGTATGCGTCGGATCCTGCGGACCAGGGATGGCACCTGTATACCGAGGCCTATACAAGCTCGGGCGTCATCAAGTACGACAACGCCATGCTTGCAATATTCTACGCATCGTGGCCTGGGAACCTTCCGGGCGGGGGGGATGAGCACTTTTGGAGCTATGAGAACGAGGTGCTGGACCTTCTCACGGCGTACCTATACCTGGAACTATACGACTCGCTTGAGGACAGGGCCCGCCTCGTCTCGGAGGCAAACCGCCTGGGGGTCCTTGATTCCGTGCGCGTATTTATTGCAAACTCGTTCACGGTCCAGCCGGTAAGGGGCGGGATAGCCGGCGTGGTCAACTCCGCGTACGACGGCATCACGTCAAAGTATACTCCGATCAACGCGCAGCTGCCGGGAAACGACACGAGCCTGAGCATCGGCGTCAGGCACGTGGCGCAGAGCTCCTGGAACCCGGTAGGCGGATTCACCGACGCGTATAGCGGCGACGTATGGCCGCTCCTGTACGACACCCCCTTTGCGCGCCATCCCAGCGGCACGGGCCTGCTTGACGGCAGGAACGCCCTGCTGTCCGTGGCCACCGGGGGGCCGGACGGCACGCTTGCAGTTCCGCCCGATGCCATAACATGGAACCCGCACGAGATGGCGTGGGTTCAGACCAATAGTACTGAGGCAGTCAGCAGGGTTACCGTGGACCTGCGGCTTGCCAACTGGCACCACGGGCAGCCCATGGACATCAACGACATCCTGTACCCGCTGGTGTTTGACGTGGAGCACCACGTGCTGCACGGCGACGAAGCGATAACAGAGTCCGACCAGCACGCACCGCGCCAGGCAAGCCCGTACTTGGTGGCGGTCCGCATTATAGACCGCGACACCGTCGAGATATACACGGACTATTGGCACTTTGATCACGACGAGATAGCGGTAGAGGCCGGACTGTGGACGCGCGTCCCGTGGGAGCTCTACATGGCGATGGACATGGCAATACACGAAGGCAGGGCCGACTGGACCGCCTCGGCCGCGCGGGACCACAGCGGCAACTGGCTTGACATGCTTGATCGCAGCGACGCGAACCTGATCCGCCAGTACCTTGCGGACTTTAGAGACGCGTCCAACGCGTACCACGTCCCGTACTTTTTGTACGAGAACAAGAATTCCGCATACACGACTGCCAGATACGACGCTGCCATGTCATGGATAGACTCGATGGGGCACATGGTCATCAGCAACGGGCCGTTCTACCTCTCAGACCAGATAGTGCGCGGTACCGACGGCGCCGGCACGTCCTCCATCACGAGGGTGGTCCTTGAGAGGTTTGACGATCCCACGTATCCGTTTGGAAGGGGGCACTGGGGGCCGTTTGCAGACTTTGAGCCCCTCTCGGGCGACGTCCTGATAGGCTCGCTTGCGCCGGTAACCGGAAACGCCTACCGCTACGGGCTGGAGACGCGGGCGGCCTCTGAGCTTGCGGTGTCTGACTTTAACGAGTACCTTGCAATGCGCGGGGAGATGTGGTCGCTGCGCCCAGTCCAGCTCGACACCAAGACGGACCCCGCGGCTGCGCTGTCTGCCCTCGTGACCCTCAACCAGCAGAACATAACGCTCGTCAACGGGCCCGTCATAGACGTGATTGCCAAGAACGTGCTTGACTATGCAAACGCCAACGACATGGTGCTGGTAAGCTGCTGCTCGTCGACCCCGTCAAACGCAGTGCCCGGCGACTCGCTGTTCAGGCTGCTGCCCGACCAGCGCAAGCACGCAGACGCGATCGTGCGCGTCGTGACGGCCCCGTCCGCCTCGGATGTAAGGCACGTCGTGCCCGTGGGCATAGACAACCCGTGGGCAGTCGAGCTGATCGAGGCCACCCGGGGAGGGTTTGAGGCCAGGGGCGTGTCGGTCTCTGAAACCATTACGTATTCTGTGGACGGCATACCAGCCGCGGCAGCGTCCCTTGCGCAAAGGGTGACGCAGGCGGTAAATGCACAGGGCGGGGACGCGTCCGCCGTGGCGGTGCTGTATGTGGGGTTTGGTGAGGGGCCCCTCTTTCTCAAGGCGGCCTCCGCACACCACGCGCTTGACAGCGTGCGGTGGTTTGGCGCGGACCAGAATACGGCGTCGCCGAACGTGGCAGACGACCCGACATCTGCCGCATTTGCGCACACGGTCCGGTTTACCGTGATCCAGCCGTCCGTTCCGGACGACAGCGGCCTGGTCGGCTACATCCACGAGCACCTCGAGTCGCGCGGGATAGAGCCCAGTCCGTACTCCAGCTATGCATACGACGCGGTGTGGCTGCTGGGACTCTCGATACTCTACGCGCAGAGCTCCGAGTCTGCAGACGTGCGGCCGCAGATAAAGCCCACCGCAATGCAGTATGTAGGCGCCATCGGCTCGACGGAACTCAACGAGAACGGGGACCTGCTAAAAGACGACCAGTACCAGTCGTGGCTGTTCGCAGACGGTGCGTGGTCCAAGTACGACCCGCCTCCATTTCAGAGTCGCTGCCGCTGAACGTGTTTTGTTCGCAGACGGTGCATGACGGCATGCCGAGGCTCAGTGGTATACCTTTTTGCGGTTCTTCTTCTCTAGGTTGTAGGAGAGCTTGTCGATCACCTCGTCGAGCGCCCCGAGGTTTGCCTCTAGCAGGTCGGATATGCGGTAGAGCGCGCCGTACCGGTCGTCACCGATCTTTGAGACCATGCTGTTGCGCTCTAACACCTTTAGGTTGTGCGTGACGGCCTTGTAGTCGAGCCCTAGGGCCCTTGCAAGCTGGTTCGGGTTGCGGGTGCTCTCCGAGAGCTCCATTATGATCCGCAGCCGCGTAAGGCCCCCGCGGGTTACTGCAAATATGTAGAGCAGCAGCTGCCTCGTGTGCTTGTCCGTGTGCGGCTTTGCGGAGGCGGGGCACCTGTCCCTGAGCGCCTGACGTATGTCGCACAGTGCCTGTTCGTTCATGGTATGATATGTGCAAGGTTGCTTAAAATGTTATATCCAGATCCGCGTGCGTGCGTGCGGGCTCCATAGCTGCGCGACGGCGGCGGCGGTTTAAAACCCTTAAATTGACACCGGGCAGACTTGCCATGACATGATGGCATCCCGCAATTACGACATGACGTCCACGATGTACTCGCCGGACGGGCGCATATACCAGGTCGAGTATGCCATAGAGACCGTAAAGAGGGGCGCGCTTGCCGTCGGCGTCTGCACAAAGGAGGGCGTGGTGATAGCCGTCGAGGAAAAGCCGAGAACGCTGCAGACGAGGAACGTGACCCAGAAGATATTCCAGGTGGACAAGCACATCGGCGTGGCCGCGGCCGGATACATACCCGACGCCAGGGTGGAGGTCGACAACGCGAGGTTCTTTTCACAGGGGACGAGGATGACGTACGACGAGCCGGTCGAGGTGGCGACGGTTGCAAAGCACCTGGCCGACCATGCGCACCAGTTCACCCAGTACGGCGGGGTGCGCCCAAACGGCGTCTCGATGATAATAGGCGGGATAGACCAGAAGGGCGGGTCCATCTACGTGATTGATCCGAGCGGCGCGTACATGCAGTATACGGCAGTCGCGATCGGGGCGGGCTCGGACGACGTGAACGACTTTTTGGAGAAGAACTACGGCCCCGACATGGGCATGGACGACGGCATACGGCTTGCGATAGGCGCAATAAACCTGAAGCTGGACAAGAAGAGCGAGGTTGCCCACATAAAGATGGCAAGGATACCAGACGGCACCCGGGAGTTTGAGAAGATGTCCGACGAGAGCCTGCAGGAGCTTGCAGGCAAGATGCCAGAATTTTCCGCATGAGCCGGGCGGCGTCGGTGGCATGGCCATGGATCCCGGGACGGAGGGCAGCGGGGAGCCGGGGCGAGGGCTTGGCAGCACCTACTGGCCGGAGGTAATCGCGGTATTACGCGAGATCATACCGGTATACGACAAGGTGAACCGCATCATATCCCTGGGCAAGGACTCGGAGCACCGCCGGCGCGCGATAACGGGCAGGGTGTCTGCCGGCGACCGCATACTGGACGCGGGCTCGGGGTTTGGGAACATGTCGCGTACCGCGGTGGATGCCGCGCGCGGCAAGATTGCAGTAACGCTGTATGACCCGCTCGTCCCGATGCTAAAGAACACGGGCTCCCTGTTTGAGGACGCGCCGGACTCGGCATGCGGCGTCTTTGAGCACATGCCGTTTGGGGACGGCACCTTTGACGCGGTGCTGTGCGGCTACTCCCTGAGGGACGCGATAGACCTCGGGGCCGCCGTTGACGAGATGCACCGCGTCCTAAAGGAGGGCGGCAGGCTGGTAATAGTGGACCTGGGCAAGCCGGACAGCGCGCTGGTGAGGGCCGGCGTCTCGGCATATCTCCGTATCCTGTTGCCCGTACTGGCCCTGTGCGCAGGCGGCAGGCTGGGCCTAAAGTTCGGCACGCTGCACGGGACGTTTCAGAGGTGGCCCCAGAACGGGCGGCTGGAGGAGATGCTGCTTGAGAGGTTCGGGCGCGTCGAGTTTGAGAAGGATCTGATGGGCGGCGCCATAATGGTTGCCGCATTCAAGTAACGGTGTCGCTGGCGGCAGCGACAACAGGGGCATCCAATGACAACTGTTGCTGTGACCATGGCAACGCTCATTGCTTCGTGCACGTATGAAAAATTAGGCAGGGGCGGGTCTGCGGCGTCGTTCTTCCGGCAGAATACAACCAAGGACGGGCCTGCAGGCCTGGCGCGGCCCGATTAAAAAACAGGCAATTGCATGAAGCCGCGGATTCGCGCGGCGACGGGAAATGCCGCAACCACGGCGGGGCCTTGACACGGGCGAGCGGTTACCTGTGAGCGCTATAGGTTTAATTTCAGTGCCGCTGAATATTATCATCATGCAGTGGTACGGGCTCAGCGTCGGCGGGACGGAGTGGGTGATAATCATATTTGTAGCGCTGGTGCTCATACTCGGGACCGGCAAGCTTCCCGGAGCCGCAAGGAAGATTGGAAGTGCCGTCAACGAGTACAACAGGGCAAAGGACGGCATCGAGGAGCACGTAAAGGGAATGCAGGATGCGGCGGACGGAATCCCAAGGATATCGGGCCCCGTCGAATCGGAGCGTGAAAAGCTCGAGATGATTGCGCGCTCTGCGGGCATAAGCCCCGGCGGCAAGAGCGATGAGGAGCTGCGCAGCGCAATATCGAAGAAGATCGGGCAAAAAGAGGACGGCGCGGTGCGAGGTGACGGTAACGGTGGTGGTGATGATGATGGTGGATGCAGCAGCAACAGCGGTGATAAAGACGTTCCTGCAAAAGACCGGGTGGCGGCAGCCGGATCCACGCCGGACGATGGCGGGCGCGCCGCATAATCAGAGCGCCGACCCGCTGCCGCGTCCCACGCGCGGTCAGCCGCTGCCGCAGTCACCGTCGTCGTTTGCGCTGATACGGTAACGGCCCTCGTCAAGCCGGCTCTTTGCAAACCTGTAGTATTCGGGGACGATCTCAAATCCGACGTACCTGCGCCCCTCGGACTTTGCGACCACTGCCACCTGGCCTGATCCGAGAAACGGGTCCATGACCACGTCGCCCTCCCGGCTGGAGTACGCCAGGATCTTTCTTATCAGCTCGGCCGGCAGCTTTGTGGGGGTCTTTTTAGATCCGCGCCAGTACTCGCGGTTTATCTGCCAGACGTCCTCCTTGTCCCTGTAGTGCAGGCTGCGCCCCTCCGGCGTGCGCTCGTCCTTTGAAAACCTAGAGTACGGGTAGAACCTCCGCTTGGAGTCGTCCTTGCACACGAACAGGCAGTGGTAGTGCGAGGTGACGTACCTGTTTTTGGTCACGACCCCGAACTGGTACTTCCATACGATGTGGTTCACGACGGTGAGCTTGACGTCGCGGATAGCATTCAGGACGTCGGAGAGGTTGTTCCATCCCGAGAAGACGTACATGCTGCCTGACTCCTTTAGCGCCGCAGAGGACAGCTGCATCCATCGCTTTGTAAACCCGTAATAGTCGCCGCTGCTTACCTCGCTGTACCCGTCAAGGACGCGCGAGCCCCTGCGGTTGTAGTTTGGGCGCCTCGGCCTAAAGTCTATTGCAAACGGCGGATCAGTGACCACCAAATCCACGGACGACGGCCGCACGAGCTCCAGCCCCCGCATGCAGTCCATGTTGTAAATCTCATCATATTCAAGCCGCCCGTCCATCCCACCTCCGGTGTCCGCAAGTAACTAATATCTCAATCCGGCGCCCTGCAGCAGGTCCGGCTCCCGCAGGCGTTGGCGCCTGCCCTGCATGGCAAACTGCCTTCACCGCGGCGCCGGCCGCCTCGCGCCTTGGCAGACGTAACCGCCGCTCTGGGCCGCGTCAGATTAAGACGGCGCATACCGCAGACTGAGCATCCAACAACCCCAAGCAATAAATCGCATGCACCGTAATGCGGCCGCATGAAGTTCACGTGCCCCGCATGCGACTCCGGCATGGAGCTGTCGCGCACGTTCGACGGCAGGATGCACGTCTCGTGCAGCGGATGCGAGCTGCAGGATCTCGTCGCGTACAACTCCAACCCGGACGAATCGTTTCTGGAATTTCTTGTCAGGTATGACGAGGGCGGGCCGCCTGGTGCGGGCGCGCCGGATGCGGCAAAAGCGGAAGCGACGGCAGCCGAGACGGCAGGTTCGCCGCCAGAGTCGCCAAACGCCGGGGATGCAGCAGCGCGGGACATGGTCAGACCAGAGTCCGAGATCGAAGGCATGATCGGGGACGAGAGCCCCGACAAGCTCATGCGCGACATACTGTACTCGAAAAAGGACTATGTAGCGGACTATAGGGTGATCAGGGAGGCGGAGCCCGAGTACGGGCCGAGTCCGGACGAGGCAGGACTGGACTGCAGGCTTGCCGCGGCCCTCAAAGAGTCCGGGATAGGCAGGCTCTACAGGTTCCAGTACGACGCAATCAAGAGCATCACGTCCGGCAGGGACACGGTAATCGAGGCCCCGACCGCGTCCGGAAAGACGGAGGCCTTTCTCATACCGGTGATTCAGAGGGTAACGGACGCGGTCAACGGGGCGGGGGACCTGCACGGCGGTGCGGGCAGCGATGACAATGCCGTCGTCGTCGGCGGCGGCCGCGCCGCGAGACGTATACACGCAATCATAACGTATCCCACAAAGGCCCTTGCGCGCGACCAGCTGCCAAAGATCCGGAGGCTCTCGGAGGCGGCGGGGCTCTCTGCTGAGGCGTACGACGGGGATACGGACGCCCCTGCGAGAAGAAGGATAGTCAGCCGTCCCCCGCACATACTGGTGACCAACTTTGACCTGCTGCACTACCACATGTGGCGCCGGACCCATCTGGGCCGCATGCTGCGCACGGTCAGGATCATCGTGGTGGACGAGGCCCACGCCTATTCGGGCATATTTGGCAGCAACGTGCACCACATCATAAGGAGGCTTGCAAGGATTGCCGGAGGCAGCGGCGGCAGCGGCCGCCCGCAGTACGTGGCCGCGTCGGCGACGCTTGACGACCCGGGGCGCTTTTGCGCCGACCTGTTCGGGATCGACGACATAGCTACCGTACGCGGCGGTGGCAGGGGCAGGAGCATCGAGTTTGCCATGCTGTTCCCGTCGCTTCGCAGCCCCCGGGTGCTGATGTCGCACCTGACCAAGAGGTTCGCCGCGTCGGGGCGCCAAACAATGGTATTCAGCAACTCGCACCGCAACGCCGAATTGCTCGCGATATACTGCCAGAGGGGTGGCGTGAGGATAAAGGTGCACAGGGCGGGGCTTCTGCCAGGCCACCGGGTCGCAATCGAGAACGAGTTCCGGGAGGGCTCGCTCCAGGCCGTATCGTGCACCCCCACGCTTGAGCTTGGAATCGACGTGGGGGGCACCGACTGCGTCGTCTCGGCGCCCTCCCCGATAAACAGGCTGATACAGAGGATTGGAAGGGCGGCAAGGAGCGAGGGGCGGCGCGGCTACGCGTTCCTGGCGCTCGGAAACGATCCCATCTCCCAGTATTACAGGAACCACCCCGGGGACTATTTCGAGGATACCGAGAAACTGTACATCGACCCGAAGAACCCCTACGTCGAGGAGTGCCAGATACTGGCAATGGCGCACGACATGCCCATCGTCCCGGAGGAGGAGGAGGAGGAGGAGGGACCGCACGCCGAGGTCATCAGGCGGCACATATCGCAGGGGCGCCTCAGGCGCGCAGGCGGCGCTATCGTTCCGGGCGGGAGCGGCGGCGCGGCGGCGGGAGGAATACTTGACAAGTACAGCATCAGGGGCATGGGCGAGTCGATAGACATCACAACCGGGGGCCGAAAGGTAGCAGACAGGGTGTGCCCGATCGCGCTGGAGGAGCTGCACGAGGGCGCAGTCTACTTTCTTGCGGGAAGACCGTACGGGGTAACCGAGTTTGACTATCCAAAGAGGCAGCATGCCGTCATAGAGGAGCTCCCGCGGGACCACCCATACTACACGAGGGCGCTCACATCAGAGTATCCCGGCATAGAGGAGGTCGTGGAGAAGAGGATGGTGAACGGCATAGAGGCCGCGTTCTGCAGGCTGCGCATAAAAAAGACCGTGACCGGGTACGTAAAGATCAACTGGATGGACATCGGCCGGGACGGCGCCGGAGACCGGTACGGCGACGAGGACGGCGTGGGGATCGGTTCTGACGGGGCGGCGATGGCGCCGGACCCGGTGGAGCTTGACAGGCCGCTGGAGTACACGTACGTGACAAAGGGAATCGTATTCTGCGCGCCGTCCCCGGACGATACGATCCAGAGGGCGGCCGACGAGATGCGCAGGAACGTGACGGGGCAGGGCATGCAGGGACAGGGACAGGGCATGCGTGAAAGAAGCGCCACAGTCCCGGGACGGCTTGAAGAAGGGTACATCATGACAAGCGGATACCATGCTACGGAGCACGTGGTAATAGAGGGAAGCAACATGATAACGGGCGGGGCCTCCCGCAACCTGGGCGGGATATCGATGGGCTCATCCGGAATGATATTCGTGCATGACGGGGTGATAGGCGGCAGTGGCGCAAGCAGGGCGCTCTACGACAGGCTTGAGACGGCCTTTGAGCGCGGGGCGCGCATAGTGGGCGAGTGCCCCTGCACGGCAGAGTCCGGGTGCCCCCGGTGCACGATGTCATACCGGTGCGGCAACAACAACCAGTACCTGCACAAGGCGGCGGCGCTTGAGGTGTTTGAGCGGATAAACGGCGGCCAGGCCACCGCGCTGCTCGACTCGTTTGAGGGGTGCAGCCCGATAGTCTAGCACGTCACGGACGGATCACCCTCTGGGCAGAGGGGTTTACATACCGACGTGCCGCACCGCGGGCATGGCCATATCTGGAGGATCCCGCGCCGTGTCGTACGCGCGTCGGCGCCTGCAGAGGGATCCCGTCCTTGCAAAAGTGATTGCAATGGTGCCGGCCGGCGTCGAGATCAAGCCGTCCCGGAACAGGTACCGCTCCCTTGTGGAGGCCATAATCACGCAGCAGCTGTCAGGCCATTCCGCGGGGGCCATATCCAAGAGGTTCAGGGCCATGTACGACGCACCCTACCCGAGGCCCGCCGACGTGCTTGGCACGCCCGACTCGAGGCTGAGGGGGACCGGACTCTCCGTCAGAAAAACCGAGTGCATAAAGAAGATATCCGAGATGATCGAGGCGGGCCACATACGGCTTGACAGGGCCGGCAGGATGTCAGACGACGAGATAACCGAGATGCTCACGCAGGTGAAGGGCGTCGGCAGGTGGACTGCAGAGATATTCCTGATGTTCGGGCTCGGGCGCATGGACGTCCTGCCCGCCGGCGACCTGGGCCTCAGAAAGGGGGTTATGCTGTTTTACGGCCTGCCGGACATGCCGTCTGAGGACGACGTCCGAAGAATTGCAGAGGGGTGGCGGCCCTACAGGACGGTGGCCACGTGGTACATCTGGAAGGCGCAGTAGGAGCATTCCGTTGCAGCGTAGGGCGCGCCGGGCGCGATGCGGCCTGCCGCGGCCCACTTGCGGTGGAGGAAACGGCCGAGCCGTTCCATCCGCAGGTGATAAATACGGAGCGTGCGGATCATGCGCATGGAAAGGGTCGCGCTCGTCACCGGAGCATCCTCGGGAATAGGCGCGGCGACCGCGCTGGCACTGGCAAGAAACGGGTACCGCACGTTTGCAGGGGTCAGGGGCAGCGACGGCGGCAGCAAGGTGCCCGCCGCCCTCAGGGTGGATGCCGAGGGCGGAAATGAGGCGGAGGATCTCCCAATCACGATAATACCTGGAATGGACGTCGACAGCGAAGAAGCAATTGCGTCGGCGGTATCGGAGGCCGCGTCATACAACCAGAGGCTTGACGTGCTGGTAAACAACGCCGGGTACGGGCAGTTTGGCTGCGCGGAAGACGTGCCGCTGCCAGAGTTCAGAAGGCAGTTTGAGACCAACTTTTTTAGCATCGTGCGGATAATACAGGAGGCCGCCCCCATCATGCGCAGGCAGGGATCCGGCGACATCGTAAACATCAGCTCCGTGGTGGGGCGGATGGGGCTGCCGGGCTCCCCCGCGTACATCAGCTCAAAGTTCGCGCTGGAGGGGCTGACAGAATGCCTCCGGTACGAGCTCGGGCAGTTTGGGATCAGGACCACGCTGATCGAGCCGGGCGTCGTAAAGACCGGGTTCTTTGACTCGATGAGGATTCCCGGGTCGTGCTCGGATCCCAAGTACAGGGTGCTGACAGACCACATGCTTGCAGGAATCAAGATGATGGTGGAGATGGGCACGCCGCCCTCGCAGGTGGCGGACGCGGTAATCGGGGCCATCAACGACGAGGAGATGCTGCCACGGTACGTGGTGGGCGCCGACGCCGAGATGTTCATGAAGGCAAAGAGGGAAAAGTCCGACATTGAGTTTGAGAGGTACATGAGCGAGGAGCTCTTTCCAAAGTGAGCGCGGCGGCCGGCGGCAGCGGCCGGTAGCGGAAGGGCCTGCGTGCCGCCGGGCGCGCGTTATATTGATATACATATTGGCGCTCGTCAGTCTGATTCAGGTTTCACGATGGCAGGCAGTAAGAAGAAGGAGACTAACAACAACAACAAGAACGAGAAGCGGTGGAAGACGCTGCGGCACAGCGGCATCATATTCCCGCCCGAATACGAGTCGAGGGGGTTCTCGATAAGGATAAGGGGCAAGGAGGTCAAACCCGACCTGCTCCAGGAGGAGATGGCGTACCAGTGGGCAAAGAAGAAGAACACGCCGTACGTGCAGGACGCCGTGTTCCAGTCAAACTTTACACGTGACCTTGCCGCGGCCCTGGGCCCCGAGTACAAGGGGCTCGAGTACAAGGACGTGGACTTTGAAGAGGCATACAGGATAGTCGACATGGAAAAGGACCGCAAGGACGCCATGACAAAGGAGGAGAGGAAGGCGGCCGCGGCCAAAAGAAAGGAGATCCGTGAAAAACTAAAGGCAGAGTACGGCAAGGCCGTCCTGGACGGCCAGGAGGTCGACGTGGGAAACTACATGGCAGAGCCCCCCGGAATATTCATCGGCAGGGGGGCCCACCCACTGAGGGGGAAGTGGAAGCCGCGCATAACCAAGGAAGACGTCATACTCAACATGAGCAAGGACGCGCCCAGGCCGGAAGGCCAGTGGAAATCCGTCATAGAGAACAGGGGCGCCACGTGGCTTGCAAGCTGGACAGACTACCTGACGCAGAAGACAAAGTACGTATGGCTTGCAGACACGTCCGAGATAAAGCAGAGCATGGACAAGGCAAAGTACCTCAAGGCGGAGACGCTCTCCTCCGGCATAGCCAAGATACTTGACCGCATGGCCGAGGACATGGCAAGCCGCGATTCCAAAAAACGCAAGATATCGACCGTGTGCTATATGATATACCGCACGGCAATGAGGGTGGGCGACGAGAAGGATCCCGACGAGGCCGACACGGTAGGCGCCACCACGCTGCGAAAGGAGCACGTCACGATATCAGGCGACGCGATAAAGTTCGACTTTCTTGGCAAGGACAGCGTCAGGTGGGAGGAAACCATACCGTGCGCCAATCCGCGCGACGAGAGGCTGCGCGCCAACCTCGGGGAGATAATATCTGGCAAAAAACCCAAAGACGAGATATTCGACGGCATACGCTCAAGCCACGTCAACGCGTACTATTCTGGGATTGTAAAGGGGCTCAGCGCAAAGGTCTTCAGGACGTACAGCGCCACAAAGGTAGTCAAAAAATACCTTGCAAAACACGTGGATGACGTAAAGGACGCGACCCCGCACCAAAAGATCTATCATGCAAAGCGCGCCAATCTGGAGGCGGCCATAATGTGCAACCACAAGAGGACCATACCAAAGAACTTTGAAGAGTCACTGAAGAAGAAAGAGACAAAGTACGAGGAGGCTAAGGGCAAAAAGCCGTGGGAAAAGGCCCAGGCCAACCTCAAAAAGGCAAAGAATGCAGAGCCCAAGACCGAGACCCAGAAGAAGAACAAGAGAAAGCGGATCAGAAGGCTCAACGAGCAGATAAAGAGGCAGAAGGCAAGGCACCGCGACAGGCTTGAGAGGATGGATCTTCAGATAAAGCTGGTCAAGAAGACGCGTGACTACAACCTCGGCACGTCCCTGCGGAACTATATCGACCCGCGCGTGGTAAAGGCTTGGACTGGCGAGACCAAGACCGAGTGGGAGAAGCTGTACACGGCTGCCCTGCAGAGAAAGTTTCTCTGGGTGCACGACGAGAGGCTGGACTGGTCTGAGATCTCAGAGACGTACGGCCGAAACGACGAGTTTGCAGATGGTACCGCGGAGACAGGTGCGGTGCCGCAGGCGTAGCCGACTCACACGGCATCGCAGGAATCAACCGCGACAGGAAAACCTGAAACTGGCTATTGCGACGTAGCATTTAATTTCCCACAAAAAGACGCGACAGTCATGCCGGGGTAGCTCAGCCTGGTTAGAGTGCCAGTTCAGTTGGCAGGCTCTAGCGGTTCTCCAAAAAGAAGGCAAGACTCATAATCTGGAGGTCGCGGGTTCGAAACCCGCCCCCGGCACACACTATTGCCATCACCGTGACGCCGCCACCCGCCCACCAACGGCGATGATCCGGCAGCCGCAGGAGCGTCATGTTTAATCACGAGTAATACCTGCGAAACCCCTTGTCTGTCGGGTATATCTCGACCTTTGTTCCCAAGAGTCCCTTTCTTGTGGACACCTTTATCATCTGGCGCCCCTCAAGGGTCTCAAGGGCCTTGTTCAGCGATTCGTCGTCCATGCCGGTCTTCTTCTGAATTGACACAAACGTCCTGGCGCCCCGGTGCATCGCGCCCAGCACGATCATCTCGTCGGTCTGCTCTGCTTTTGATGCAGGCCCGTCCCGGGGCGTGTCGCGTCGGTCGAGGGACTCTGCAAAAGCCGGCCGTCCATCATTCGTTGCGTCCTGCCCCGCCGCCGCCCCCGGCCGCTCGGCGCGTTCCGGGTCTGCACCGGCATAGTCACGGTTGCGGTGGCTGCGGTCACCGGCCAACTCGCCGCCCGCGCCGGGACGGCGCGCGCGATCATCGTCACGCCCAGACATCCGGGTTCGCGAGACGAGCCGCGGGATTATCCTTCCAAGCGGAATTGCCAGGAACAGCAGGTATACGAGCCACCAGTATTCGCCAGTTACCATGCCGCATGTACGCCCCCGCACGTTAAATCTGTTGAGTGCAAGGGGGTCTCGCCCCCGTCTCCGGTCATGTTCCTCAAATGCCGACCAAGGATCCAATCCTCTGGGATTCGTGCCCAGTCTAGCTGATCAAATATTTGGCGGGCTTGTTGCCTCTGCAAGTTGGCGCTGCGTGCCGGCATCCCGCGCTTACCATGATGGCCAGAGAAACGGAGAACGGAGGCCTCGGCGGGCCGCAGAAGCGGGCCTGGAGGGGGATTCAGGATAGTATAATAAGGCAGGCATCCAGACTCAAAGCATGTCAAGATACCAGTCGCCAAAGGTCAACACCAGCGCGGCCAAAGGTGTCGCAATCGGAATCATCATTCTGATCGTAATCGGGGTCGTGGTCTTTGCGTCAGTCAAGATAGTAGACGCCGGGC
The DNA here is from genome assembly GCA_028820595.1 of Nitrososphaerota archaeon. Lineage (GTDB taxonomy): Archaea > Thermoproteota > Nitrososphaeria > Nitrososphaerales > Nitrosopumilaceae > Nitrosopumilus. The sequence goes on from JAPPIP010000053.1 coordinate 16,188, forward strand.
ACAGGGGCGTGCTGCTGCACTGGAATGCAGTCGACCTTACAGCCCCGCCGCTTGACGAGGGACTGCACTTTGTAGTGCCTTTCCAAGACGACGTCATAAGCATAGAGGTCAGGACGCTGAAATACGAAAAGGAGACGAGAAGCGCCTCAAAGGACCTCCAGACAGTCGAGACCACGGTTACGGTCAACTACCACCCCAACAAGGAGAACATACACACGCTGTACAAGAACCTGGGACTGGACTATGAGAACAGGGTCATACAGCCGGCCATAGAGGAGACCGTAAAGCAGGTCACAGCAAACTACAACGCAGAGGAGCTGATTACAAAAAGGCCGCTTGTAAAGCAGGACATAGAGTCGTCCATCAGGGAGAGGCTTGCGCAGTTCCAGGTGGTAACAGAGGTGATATCGATAACAGACTTTGAGTTCTCGCCGCTCTTTGCCCAGGCCATAGAGGCAAAGGTGGAGGCAGAGCAGAAGGCGCTAAAGGCCGAGAACGACCTGAGAAGGATAGAGGTGGAGGCAAAGCAGAGGGAGGCCAACGCGGTCGGAGTCGCAAACGCGAACATCGCAGAGGCAAAGGGCGAGGCAGAGGCCATTTCAATCATCAACCAGGCTCTTGCAGAGAATCCCAACTATCTTGAGTGGCTAAAGACCCAGGCATGGGACGGCCAGCTGCCGCTCGTCGTAGGCGAGGGCGGGACGCCGTTCATACAGATCCCGGTGTCGCCATAGCCACAGCCGACTGCAACATGCGCTAAAACCGTGCCATGCCGCATCATGCGGGCTTGATGAGCCACAGCAACTACTTGTCTCCAATAGAGCCGCCTGCGGAGCCGTTGCCGTCGGCGCCCCGGTTCCCGCCGCCGCTTCGCGCCGGCTTGTCCCTTATCTCGTCGTACATCTCAAGGAACCTGTCCGGCCCGTTGCGCATGTACTCTCTTTCCATGCCGCGGATCTCCCCCTCCGAGAGGGACTGACCCCTGAGCATGTGGTATTCCCGTATTATCTGCGACGGGCTCTTGTCTATGCGGTACCGCCGCAGCGTCCGGGTGACGGACCGCCGGGACGACATCTCCATTATCAGGTACCGGTATACGAGATACCCGACAAGCCCCACTATGGCCACCACTATGATCGGGATGACGACGGGTGACACCATGCCATACCATGGCGTCTTTTGTATTTCACTGTTGTTGCAACCGGCATTCGTGAAGAGAGGCGGATGCATGCGCAGGCCGGCCGCGCGCGTGCATGCACAAGCCAGGTTAGCGTTAAATTGCAGTCGTTTGTTGCAGGCGCGTTGAAGGAGTTCGACGAGTTTGCCGAGGCCCTATTTGGACAGCTTTCAGTCGAGATCAGCGAGGAGGCCGAGATTGAGAGCCTTGGCGCAAAGGCCGCCGAAAGCCTGGGGGACAGGGTCAGGTTTGATGAGCTGGAGCGGGTCGCCGAGGGGATATTCCCCGGATACGTGCAAAAGGCCGAGGAGTTCCTCGGCACGAGGTGCCAGGAAGGGCTCAGGCTGGAGTATCCGGAGCTCGACGGCCTCAAGAGGCTAAAGGCCGCAAAGGTCTTTGCGGACAGCGAGGGCGCGCGGGCGTTCGTGACCGACCTGTTCGAGGCGGTTGCGTCGGAGGACCAGGCGGCGATAGCGGGCCTGATGGAGAGGGACACCGCCAAATACCTGGTGTACTCGACCTATGCCATACAGTACATCTCAAAGATAACCACGACGTACGGCGACTACCTGGACTCTGTGATATACCTCAACAAGTTCGTCCTCTCAAGGTATCCGAAGATAATACTGTACAGGCAGGGCGAGCCGTACGAGTCCAAGTTCGGCGAGGTGAACTCCGGGTATGTGGGGGCCGTAAAGATGACCGTGCTTGAGGAGATGATACACTCGGCGCAGGGGAACCTGCACCGCGCAAACGCAGAGGCGGCCGCTCACGTGAACACGATAAACGAGCGGCTTGCCGAGACCATAATGGGCCTGGACGCGGACACCGTAACCATGCTTGCGGAGCACTGCCAGCTGCAAGCGGTGCCGGACGACTTTCCGTTTGCAAAGAGGGCCAACCTGTTCTTCTTTCTGAACCCGGATCATTTTCTGATAGAGCAGATCGGCCCTGACATCATGACGTACACGCACGTCGAGATAGACCCGACCATAGAGCGCGTCATTCCGGACATACACGAGACGTACATGGAGTGGCTCAAACCCATACAGAGTCACCATTCGGCATTCGCCACAATGGAGGGGATGGCGGCACTGGCAGTGGAGAGCATCCTTGAAGGCGACGAGGACTTTGCGAGGTATCTGGGCACGTTTATGGGAACCGACCTGAGCACGTACAAGATAAGAAAGAACATGGGGCGCGACTTTGCAAGGGCCGTATACGACGCGCGCGGCAGGGATGCGTTCTCAGACATGATACGCGAGCCGCCCACGACAAGGGAGCTGAAGGAGCCATCGCGTTATATCGAGAGGGTCGTCAGGTGATGCCAGCGGGCCGTGCGACCGGACCGGCCCCTCTGGTGTACATTGACTGCTCATTTCAGGTGCGACTGACCAATGCCAACGGCCAAGGCATGTCCGGCATCCTGCCGCCGCCTGCCGCGTGTTGTCGCTACCACTGTTGCCGCGTCTAGTCAATGATGCTCTCGATATCCTCGCCCTTTTTGATCATGGATATCTCGTGACGGGCGATCTTGTTGCGCAGCGCCCTTTTAAGCAGATTAACCTCGCTTCGCAGCACCGCAACCTCCTCTTCAAGTGCAGATACGCGGTCGTAGATGGTCTCAGCTTCTTCAGTACTCATCGATCATTGTCAGATGTGGATCTAAAAAAAGATATCCTCTGTGCCGTGCGGCGTGCCGTGCGGCCCGGCGGACAGTTTTTGATCACATGTCTTGCCTATAAGGGCATTTTCTGCCGCATACGCGGCCCCGGCAGGGCAGGCAGTAAAAGGCATGCAGGCGCCCGGCGCCCGAACCCCGGTTACAGCTCAAACTCCTGCCTGCACTTTTCGCACTTGCCCCTCTCCTCGCCGGGCGGTCCGAGAAGGAACACCTTGCCGATGGTCTGGCAGGCCGGGCACAGCCCCGTCGTGGCGTTCTTTGGGCCAGTGCGTATTATCTTCTGAGTCTTTCTGCGCCCCATGCCACAGGCCGGGCGTCAGGAGTATTAAGGTTTAATGGAGTCAAGATGATGTTGGATCTGCAATGCTACCCATGAACAATATCGTGCCGGTTTCGTCATCCTGTATCGCAAAGAGGAACGGGTGATTCGCCTCAAAGCGTGGCATTGAAGGCGGCGGTCCACTCGTTAGGTCTATCACAATGGTAGTGACAGCCGTCGCCTCCGTTCCCAACTCGTCAACATTGATGTATGTGTCATGCAGCGCTTTGGCCACGAACAGACTCCCGCTCCCCTGTCCAATTCCTGGTTCTGTCAAGTTAACGAGTCCTAGATAGGGCGGCAAAACGGATCTTCTCCGG
>JAPPIP010000056.1:0-5993 GCA_028820595.1 Nitrososphaerota archaeon
CGACATCTGATGTATGTGGCCTTATTGTTGTGCTAAAAGAGCTTGGTTCACACAATTGAATAGCTACGATCCAATTAAGAAGAGAGTTGAGTCTATGGAGCAAGTAACGACTAGACCCATGTTCGGTTACCAATGTTTTTTAATAAAAAGAAAATTTTTTGTTGGATTTAACAATAAGAATAATCAGCAGATCATCGTCAGACTTCCTAAAGATCAACAAGAAATTGCAATAAAATCAAAGGCAATTAAACCGTTTTCTCATGGTGCTAAGATGGGGTGGATTGAGATCGATTCAAAGCTAACTACAACTGCTGGTGCCATGAAGTGGATTCTGATGGGGTATGATAATGCTGATAAGCTAGCCAAATAGAGCCTAATTTACTGGGTATATCTGGATGCTAGCCACCATAATTTTTACCGGAATAATAACCAGCTTCTGCGGCTGCACGGGCCGCTACTCCCTGCTCAGCAGACCTTGTGCACGATGCAGGACATGTTAAGGATACGCAATGTGCTCCGCTATCACGCCGTCGATCTCCGATATGGGGATGCGGGACTGCTCCATGCTGTCCCGCCGCCTTATCGTGACGGTCTGGTCCTGCAGGGTCTGGTGGTCCACCGTTATGGCAAACGGGGCGCCCACCTCGTCAAGGCGCCTGTACCGGCGGCCTATGGCGCCCGAGTGGTCTAGGAACGCGTCGCACTTGCGCCTTATCGTGCGGTATATCTCGTCGGTCTTTTCGCGCAGCCCGTCCTTCTTCACCAGGGAGAGTACGCCCACGTGGACCGGCGCCAAATATGGCCTGAGCGACAGCACGGTCCTGTCGTCGTGCTCCGCGTCGTGTGAGAGGGAGTGCTCCAGTATGGTGTACAGGCTGCGGTCGATGCCCATGGAAATCTCAAAGACGTGCGGCAGCACCTTCTGCTCCCCGTCCATGACCTCGAACTTTTCGCCGCTCTGCTTGGCGTGCCCTGACAGGTCGTGCCCGGACCTGTAGTTGCACGCGACCAGCTCCAGCCACCCCGTCGACACCTCCACCTCAAAGTCGAAGGCGACTTCCGCATAGAACGCCTTCTCCTTCTGGCCCAGCTTCCGGAACCTGCTCTTTGACATGTCGATGCCGGTCTTTTCATAGAACTCGGCCAGCAGCCCCAGATAGTACGCCACCAGCCTGCTTGGCAGCAGTCCTGCTTGCACCGCGTCGGAGCACGATACGGTCTGGATCGCCGCGTCATCCCCGTCTGCAACCTGCAGGTTGAGCATGGTGTTCTCAACCTCCGCAAAGTTCGGCGCATCGTCCAGCTTGCCGGGGTTGCAGAACACCTCTATCTCCGCCTGGTAGAACTCCCTCAGGCGCAGGAGCCCCTGCCTTGGCGCGATCTCGTTCCTGAAGCTCTTGCCTATCTGCCCCACGCCGACCGGCAGCCTCCCCCTCATGGACTTGAACAGCCTTGGAAAGTCCACGAATATCGACTGGCAGGTCTCGGGGCGCAGGTACGCCGCCTTCTGCTCGGGCCCTATGCCCACCCTGAACATCATGTTGAACCGCTCCGTGGCGGAGAACTGCCCGCCGCACTTGGGGCACCTTATGCCGTTCTCCGCGATTGCGGCGTCAAACTCGGCCGGTTCTGCGGACTCCGGTATGACCACGTTTGATATCTCCTCTATGGCCTTGTCCGCCCTGACCGTGAGGCCGCACTTTTCGCACCTCGTTATGGGATCCGCAAAGCTTGCCAGGTGGCCCGACGCCTCGAACACCGACCCGGACATTATCTGCGAGCCGTCGATCTCCATCATGGCGTCCCGCCTGATCAGCTCGCGCCGCCACAGCTCGACGAACTTGTTCTTCAGGGAGACACCTGACGGCCCGTACTCCCAGAACCCGGCCTGCGCGTCGCCGTACACCTCGCAGCTTGGAAAGTAAAAGCCACGCTCCAGTGCAAGCTTTACGACCCCGTCATAGTTCATCGCGTCTCACCCACGTTGTCTTCATCCTGATATAACCATCACGCCCGGGCCTTGGCGGCGCCTCCTGCCGCAAGGAGCTCCCTGGCCTTGGCAATGTTTCCCACGTCGTCCCTCTTCTCGTCGATCGGGGTCTCCAGGATGAGCGGTATGCCGTTCTTGTCGGCGGTCCTTGCCGCAGCCGCCATCCCCTCCTCGCCTATCTCGCCGAGTCCTATGTGGTAGTGCCTGTCGCGCCTTGATCCCAGCTCGCCCTTTGCGTCGTTGAGGTGAATTATCTTGAGCCTGTCCATTCCCACGCGCTCCTCGAACAGGCCGAACGTCTCCTTTACGCCCCTTTTGGTCCGCAGGTCGTACCCGGCCGCGAACGCGTGGCACGTGTCAAGGCAGACCCCGAACCTTCCGGCGGGCCTGCACCTGCCCAGTATGTCGCCAAGCTGCCCCAGGTCGGAGCCTACCGAGTTCTTCTGGCCCGCCGTGTTCTCCAGCAGTATCATCACGTCGTTGTCCGCCGCCTTGGCCGCCCCGTTGAGCCCCCTGACCAGCCTGTCCATGCCGGCCTCCTCGCCTGAGCCCAGATGGCTGCCGAGGTGCGTCACTACATACGGGATGCCGAGCAGCCCGCACCGGCGCACCTCGTCTGTGAGCGTGGCAGTCGACTTTGCAAAGCCCGCGTCGTCAGGGGATGCCAGGTTGGGCAGGTACGGCATGTGGGCGCAGATCGCGTCCCCGTCGATCCCGCTCTCCCCGAGCTTGGTCCGGAATGCGGCGGTCACCTGCCCGTCAAGCTCCTTTGCGTGCCATCCCCGGGGGTTGCGCGTGAACATCTGGAACGCGGTGCAGCCGCGTTGCGTAGCGTTGTCTACTGCCATGTCGATGGAGCCCGATATCGACACGTGGCACCCGATTCTTGCCGTCATTACACGCGGCGGTCGTGCGCGTGATAATTTAAACCCGCACGGAAAAGAGTGTATACACCGGCATCAGTTGCGGGGCCGTCGGGTTTCATCCGGCCCGGCATGCCCTGCTACCGGGTTGGCGCCACATCCCCAAACGTGGCCTGCTTTAGGCCTGAACGGCGGCAGGGTTGTCTGAACTTGGCGCCAACCCGCCTTGGCACATAATGCTTTTTAATGCGGCCGGAACACATGGAGGTGTGTCAGAGACCAGTAGGCTTGACGACCTTGATGACGAGGAGATAAAAGCCGTAGAAGAATTTTACAAGGATAGAAAAGACCTGAAAACATTCAAGACTGCCGATGAGCTTATCAGGTGGCTAAATGAGTGACCGGCGGCATGTGTGGACGTTTGAGATCAAACCCCCGTTTAAAAAACAGTACAGGGGACTTGACGCAATAACGCGCAAAAAAGTGGACGGCGCAATGCGTGATCTGCAGGGATCAGAGAATCCGGCGCTGCTTGGCAGATACAAACAAGGCATGCGCATCTTTTCGTATGATGTGGGTAGAAAGTACAGGATGATTTACAACGTGAACTGGGGCAGCAACGTGGTAGAGCTGCTTCGTGTATGCGATCACAAATCCGCATATGGCGGGGGACTGACGTCCGTCTCCTTTCCAAGTAATGCCGCTTTGCCTTCGACGGATCCGTCTTCTATCGTAAGATGGGGCAACCGTACAAACAGTTCCGTTATCGGCAGACACGCCGGGTTCTCTGCCGCTGTTTCTGCCGCTGTTTCTGCCGGCACGAAACGCTTCGAGCTGCCCTTGGCAACATCCGTTCCTGTTCAAAAATAATCTCCCTGTTTCCGCCTTCATCGATGTACGGTGATAGCGCCTTACGCCATGCAGGTTTAAGTAAGCGGCGTCTATCTGCGTTGTCGGTGTTATGGCAGCAGCGTCTACGTCCGTTCGGCAGTACGAGGTGCGAAACGGCCGCAACCGGTGCCACCTGATCCCCTACATAGGAAACAAGTCCGGCTTCTCGGACATCTTCGACGATCTGGTGCCCGACGATGCCGGCGGCGGGAAGATTGTGGACGTCTTTGGCGGGTCCGGGGCGTTTGCTATATACTGCTGCTTTAGGTTCGGTTCGGACAACGTCGTTTACAACGACAACAACCCCGTCCTGGCCAACTTTATGACCTTTGTCCGCGATGACGTGGCAGGTTTGCTCGGGGAATACGAGAGGCACAGGAGCATGTCGTCCCCCGACTACTTCCTGGGGGTGCGCACGGAGTCCCTGACAGACGGCCTGAGGGGGGCCGGAAGGTTCCTGTACCTTGCAAAGAACGCATTCAGCGGCAAGATTCGCTTCAACAAGAAGAACAAGTTCAACGCCCCGATGAGGAAGAGTACGGGGTGCCCCTCGCTCTCAGAGGAGCGCCTGCGGGCCATCAGCGACGCGGTTAGCAGGATGGTCATAACCAACAAGAATTTTGAGGAGTTCCAGGACATCAGAGATGCATTTCTCTACCTTGATCCCCCATACATGAACAACACAAACGCCCACTACAACGGGGTGCCCGCGACAGATAGCTTTGCGCGGTTCGTACGCGCGACCACCTTGCACAACCGCGTCATGATATCCGAGCAGAACGAGCCGGACGCGATAGGGATTCCCGGATCCTACAGGATCTACCGCATAGCGCTGCGCCGGTCCCTGCAGTATGTGACGCAAAGGGAAAGCGCGGAGATAATCGCGATAAACTACGACCCACACGAACGTACGATATAATGCGGCTTTTGCTTCAAGGCTTGGGGCCGGACAAACCCATAGGGAAAGACGCCGGCTAGAATATTTTGCGCAGGCGCCCCGTCCAGTCCACCCCCATAGGATCCGCCCGTGATCAGTCCTGTTGCATGTCACTCCGACGCGCCATCGCGGCTGGCAGTCATCCCCCTGCTGATCTTAACGACTCCCCCCGCAGGCGCCCTTGCTCTTTTTATGTATCGGCATGCAAGCCATGCCATGCTTGTGCTGGGCAAGGATGAGAAGGCAAAGTACCCCTTTCTGGCCGATGCCGGGAGGCACCTCCAAGAGTACGGCTTTGAGCTCCCGCAGTTCGGCACCGATCCCGCCCTCAGGGCCGTCGTGGACAAGGCGCACGAGCGCGTGATGGCGGCGACCGGCGGCTCCGTGTACAGGTCCGGGCTGGCCGACGGCAGGGCGGTGCAGGACCGCATGCTGGACGTGGAGATACTCTCGTTTCTGATTGCCATTGTACTGATAAAGCTGGCTAACCGCCACACGCTCGTAAGGCGCTTTGCGCTAAGCGAGGCCCGTAGGGCGGAGTCGTACCTGGCCGGGGACCTGTCGGACCGCCGCGACCGCTCAAGGGCCGACATGGCGCGGCGCATACTGCACGACCTGTTCGGACTCAAGGTAGGGGTGAGCGACTACCGGTACCTGATACCGGTGCCTGACTACCTCAAGCACTCCTCCGTATTCCACGAACGCGAGTGGAAGCTGGTGAACAGGCAGGTCGAGGACGGCCACGTGATACTAAGGCCAGACAAGACGGTCCGGCTGATACGGCACGCGCTGACCACGTACATCTCCGAAAAGATCAGGGCCTCGCCGGTCCCGGACACGATACCCGGCCTCGAGGGAATGGTCGCCGAGCTGGCCGCCGTGGCCGACAAGCTCACGCCCACGTACGAGAGCACGGGTGAGAACCCGCCCTGCATAAAGCACGCCATCAACGTGCTCAAAAGCGGCGAGAACCTTCCCCACTCGGGCCGGTTCATGCTTGCCACGTTCCTTCTTGCAAGGGGGCGGCCGGTCGAGGAGATCGCGCCCCTCTTCAAGAACGCGCCCGACTACAGCGAGCGGGTAACGATGTACCAGCTGAACCACCTGTCGGGCGGAACGGGGGGAGTAAAGTACAACTGCCCCTCGTGCGACAAGCTGCGCACCCAGAACCTGTGCTTTGCCGTGCCGGAATGCGACGGGATCATAACGCCGCTGCAGTTCGGGCGGCGGAGAAAGGCGGTTCGGCATGAGCAGCAGCAACAGCAGCAACAACAACAACCACAACAGCAGCAACAACAACAACCACAACAGC
>JAPPIP010000056.1:6093-19437 GCA_028820595.1 Nitrososphaerota archaeon
CAACAGCAGCAACAACAACAACCACAACAGCAGCAACAACAACAACCACAACAGCCGCCTTCCGACGCGGAACCTACGGAGGGAGAGCCGGCATGAACGAGCGGGACATACAGTTTCTAGAGTCCGCGTTCAAGAAGTATTATTATGACCATATATCTGAGATTCCCGTGCCCGATGACATCCTGCACCGCGAGTTCGGGTACCAGAAGCTGGGGGTGGGGGGCATGACGCGGCACATCCAGGTGAAGGACGCGGGGCAGATGCGCGTCATGTTCATGAAGACCGTACCGTCAGACGCGTACTGCTCCAACTCGTACTATTCGTTTCCAAACCTAGACATGAGGGAGAAGGACTGGCGGGGGGCCGACCTCGTGTTCGACATTGACGCAAAGGACCTGGATCTGCCCTGCCGCAGGGACCACGTGCTTGCGGTATGCGAGAAGTGCGGCCGCTCCTGGATGGAGCGGGAAAGAGAAGAGGAAGGGAAGGGAAAACAGGGAAAGGAAGGAGAAAGGGGGGCAGGTGAGGAGAGAACAGTAGGCCCCGGGCGCGAGTGCGGCTCGTGCGGCCAGGCCGGCCGCGTGAGGCCCAAGTCGCTGCCGTGCAAAGAGTGCATAGCAGCGTCAAAAAAGCAGGTGGCCCTGCTGAACCGCATACTGCGCGACGAACTCGGGGTGGGGCCGGATCACATGTCCACGTACTTTTCTGGAAACGAGGGGTTCCACGTGCACGTGTCGGATCCCAGGTTCAGGGGGCTTGACGCGAGGGCGCGCGCCGACCTTGCGGGCTACGTGATGCTGAGCGGGCTGATACCGGAGGCGCTTGGAGTGCACAAGACCTCCGGGCTTGACAGGGCCGAGCTGCCCGACTTGGGCCAGAAGGGGTGGCGCGGCAGGTTTGCAAAGGCCGCGTTCGGTTCAAAAGCCAAGCGGGCAGAGACCATCTCGGAGGTGTCCAAGGCTCAGGCCGGGGCCGCGTACGCCAGATTCGAGGGGATAATCAGGGAGGTGTCAGGCGACGTCGGCGCCAAGATAGACGCGCAGGTTACCGGCGACATACACCGCATATTCCGCATGCCGTACACGATAAACAGCAAGAGCGGGATGCTGAAGATGGCGTGCGCCGGTGACGCGGACGCGTTTGACCCGTACGTGGACGCCGTGGTTCTGGACGCGGACGAGACCGTGTCAGTCGAGTGCGGCTGCCCCGTCAGGTTCGGCCTCGGGAGCAAAAGGTTCGGGCCCTACAAGACAGGAGAGAGCGTGGAGCTGCCCGTGTATGCGGCAGCATACGCGATATGCAAGGGGTTCGGACGGCTGGCAGCAGACGCCTCCGGCACCACCAGCACCACCAGCACTGCCGCCGCGAATGCGGACTGACCCTGCCGCCGCGGATTCTGCATATTGCCACACCAACTACCCCGCAGCCGCGGCGCACACATCGTACCCGAATCATTGCCGGTATAACCGCCCGATCTATATAGTCGGCCGCCCGACAACACATTAATTTAACAAGCCATGAGCAAGTTCGGTTTTGTATAGCGCCACAACTGACAAGCAGGCACCCCCTCCTGACACGGGCAAGTACATGAAGCTCATCATAGTGGCGGCCGTGGCCGTGGCCACCGTACTCGTGGTCGGGAACCAGGGCGTAATTCTGTACATGAACTTTTCAGAGTTCGGCGACCAGTTTACAAAGCCGCTGTACTATACGCTCGCATCCTCCGTCATCCTCTCCGCCATAGCGCTGGTGCGCGTAAACATGGCGGCGCGCTCATCCATCTTCTGGTATGCGATCAAGACCGCAGTCGCGTTCGTCGCCCGGGGCCCCGGGGGCTCCGGCGCCGGAGGGGCGGGCGCCGGCGCCGGGGCCGGGGGCCCCGGAATAAGCCAGTCCCAGATATCCGAGACCCTGCAGAGCTACTCAGAGTACAGGCTCGGGCCAGCATCCTTCGTGGTCTGGCAGATAACAAAGGTGCTGCTGTTTGGCGCCTTCTTTGCTAACATAATGTTCGGGTTTGCCGCAGTCGCGTTCCTTGTCGACGGCGACATGCTCGGGGTGGAGAACCTGCCCACGCTGTTCTCGCTGCCCTTCGTCACGCCGCCGGAGGACGCGGCGTACGCGGCCGAGACCGTGGTACCGATGATACCCGCCCTGGTGGTGCTGATACCGCCGATACTGGCCGCCATCGGGCTGCGGCTCATGCTGTACGTGGGGCTGCACCGCATCATACACGTCATCACGTCGTTCGTGCAGGACACCGACGGGGGCAAGCCCAGGTATCTCAACTACGTCTCCACCATAGAGGGGCTGGTGGGCATAGCCGTGCTGTGGGCAGGCTTCAACATGTTCTTTACAAACGAGATAGACTACAACACCAGGTACGAGATAGGCGGCGTCCTGATAATCGGACTGGCGCTCGTGGCGTTCTCCGCCGTCGACCGCATACGGGCCCGCGTCCTGACCCACATGTTCAAGCGCGACGTCTACGTCAGGTTCCTCACGATCCTCGCCATATCCATAGCGGTATTCGCCTTTGTCGCGGTGAACGACACGATAGCCGACGCCCGCAAGATCGAGTACCTGGGGCCCTACACGGCGCAGCAGATAGGCGTGAACCGCTACCTGGGGCAGCTCGACCAGATCACCGAGAACACGCACGACGTGAGGCTCAACCCGGTCTCGCCCAACGACATAAGCGACTACGCGGTGGACAACGCCGACGTGCTCGACGTCATACGCGTCTGGGACTGGGAGGCCGCGTTTGCAAAGCTAAAGCCGGAGATCGGGCTGATCCCGTACGTGGACTTTGAGGACAACGACATACTGAGGTTCAACAACACGCTGTACTGGACCGCGTCGATGAAGCCCATCCTGCCCTCGTCGGTGTCCGCGGAGAACCAGTGGTACAACCAGCACCTGGTATACACGCACGTGCCGGACGCCTTCCTGACGCTCGAGGCCACGGACGGCCAGATAGTGGACAGCGACCAGTTCTTCCAGCAGCGCGAGATATACTACGGGGAGGGCGGCCTCTTCGAGCTCACGTGGTCCGGCTACTCGAACTCGAGGGGCGCGAGCAGCGACGAGCTCGGCAACGTACAGTACGCCGGGGTGGGCGGCCTGGACGTGGGGCCCCCGCTCAGCTGGATATTCGAGCCCAACTTTCTGCTGCAGTTTCCGGCCGAGTCGGTGCACGTGATGAGGTACAAGGACGTCAACGACCGCATGGAGATACTCTACCCGTACTTTTTGTACGACCTGTTCGGCAAGGAGCTCGACTCTCTGCCCGTGACCGACGGCGAGAACTCGTACTGGCTGGTGCCGCTCATCATAGGGTTCGAGACGGATAACGTGCCCTGGTCCATAAGCAACCCGTACCTGAGGCTGGTCGGGTACGCGCTCATAGACTCGTACGACGGGGACATACAGCTGCTGAAGACCGGGGATGACTTCTTCTCGGAAATGTTCGCCGCGCAGTACGCGGACCAGTTCAGCCCCATGCCGCCGTGGCTCGAGGAGCAGATCAGGTATCCCGTCGAGCTGTTCAACTGGAAGACTGAGATGTACAACATATACCACGTAACCGACGTCGACACGTTCATCCAGGCAAACGAGTTCTACGAGATTCCACGCGGGCTTGACACGTACTACGTGGAGGCAAAGCCGCCGGGATTCAACCAGACCGAGTTCCTGGGGCTGCTGTCGCTTGAGCTGAGGGGCTCGCAGGGCAGGAACCTGGCGGGGTACATCGTGGTAGAGAACGACCTGTCGAACCTGGGGCAGATCCAGTTCTACGAGGTGCCGCTCAACTCCACGACAAAGCTGATAGGGCCCACGGCCGTCCGGGAGGCGCTCGACCGCGACCCCGAGTTTGCGCAGCTCAAGACGCTGCTGAGAAACCCGCGTATAGGCGACAACATACTGTACCGCGTGGGCGAGCACGACGTCTACTTCATCCCGGTGTATACGGCGGGAGCGGGCGGCGTGGTGGCGCAGCTCGGCACCATCGCGGCAGTCGGCGCCGCGTTCAACGGCGAGTATTTCGTGGGGCTGGGCGACACGCAGGAGGACGCCTTCAGGGCGTACCTGAGCAAGGTGTCCGGCGTGGCCCCCACCGACATAGAGGTCGGGGACGGCTTTGTGGAGCTGGACCGCGACGAGCGCGCCAGTATAGTGCGGCAGGTCTTCGTCGACGGCGAGCTGAACATCGACGAGCCGACCAGGCTGTCGGTGCCGCTGTCCTTCAACGAGGGCGAGCTGTTCTTCTACTCGGACCGGGACCGCGAGGAGACGGAGGAGGCGCTGCTGCAGTTCATAGACGACTTCGTGGTGCCCAGAACCGACCGCGTCCTGATGTGGGAGGAGGATACAGACGAGGGCGTCATGATAAACATCGGCACCATCGTGATCAAGGACAACGTGCCGCAGCTGCACTACGTGTCGGTAGGGGTCGGCATCTAGTTGCCCGCGCCAGGCTCTATGGTGCTGGTGGTGGACAACGGCTCGTCGTATACGGACGACCTGGCGGCGGTGCTTGAAAAGTTCGGCTGCGCGTACAGGAGGGTGATCCCCTCCGAGATATCGGCCGGGGATCTTCCCGCGTACGGCGGGTTCATACTGTCGGGCCGGAAGCGCAACGACCGGCTGGTAAACGAGGTGAACTCCAGGGTCGTCAGGCACGCGGTATCGTCGGGCGCAAAGCTGCTGGGCATATGCTACGGCGCCGAGATCATGGCGCTGTGCATGGGGGGGACGATACGCCGCTCCGAGATACCGCAGAGGAACGTGCGCTGCGCCGTGAAGGTGTCAGGGGCGACGCCGATCACCCCGGACGCGGGCGCCAGTATCGACGTCTTTGAGAGCCACGCGTACGAGATATCCAGGCTGCCCCCGGCGTTCGAGTCGGTGGGCGGCTCTCACGACTGCAGGCACGAGATAATCAGGTACAAGGGCAGGGACGTGTACGGCACGCAGTTCCACCCCGAGATGAGCAGGGACGGCCGCCTCATGGTGGAGCGGTTCTGCGGGCTGTGACGCTGCCGCCGCCGCGGCCACGACACTGCGCTCGGGGCGCTTGAGAAGCGGATGGCGATCCTGATGGCGGGCCCCGTGAGCAGCGACCCACCGAACCTGCCGCAGTTCCATGCATCTGAAAGTTCTAGCCGTTCTATGCTGAGCGTGGACCGGGCGGGAATTGAACCCGCTCCTTTTCGATTGACAGCCGCCTCATGCACCGTACACCGCCGGCCCACGGGATTTGTCGGTGTGTGCCCCATTTAAATGATTATTTAAGTTAAGGTGTGGCTAAGCGCGGTGAATTGATTGATTTAATAGGCAAGCCCATGTATTAATGGTGATTGACAGTCGCAGTGCACCACTGCACTATCCTTTTTCTCATTACACAGTTTGTAACTGTTAACGTCCTGCCTAAGTTTTCGATGGTTTTTCTCGTCAGATGCTCGATCCATGCCTGAAACTGACCAGTTTTCAAGAACCACGTTAACAGTTACCACAGTTTTAGTCGTTCTCCCGCATTAATCGTTGGTAGTGCGGCGTGTCTTCATCGGTAGCGGGCTGAACATCGACGAGCCGACCAGGCTGTCGGTGCCGCTGTCCTTCAACGAGGGCGAGCTGTTCTTCTACTCGGACCGGGACCGCGAGGAGACGGAGGAGGCGCTGCTGCAGTTCATAGACGACTTCGTGGTGCCCAGAACCGACCGCGTCCTGATGTGGGAGGAGGATACAGACGAGGGCGTCATGATAAACATCGGCACCATCGTGATCAAGGACAACGTGCCGCAGCTGCACTACGTGTCGGTAGGGGTCGGCATCTAGTTGCCCGCGCCAGGCGCGACGGTGGTGGAGGTGGAGGTGGAGGTGGAGGACAACGGCTCGTCGTATATGGACGACCTGGCGTCGGTGCAGGCGTGATTGCCGCATGCAGGCGGATTTGGCGCCGCCGCCCGGCACCGCAAAATCATCCCCTGTCCGGCCTTTTGCTTTTTTTGGCGCCCCCCGACCCGTCATGGATCCTAGACAAGAGCCGCCTGAGCCTCCCAACCCCGAGAATCTTCTGAACGGTGAAGAAGTGTATCTCCAAGGCCTCGCTGGCCGCACCGGCCACGCGCATAATCCTTACGAGGCGCAGCAACCGTACCACCCGCAGTATGAGCAGGATCCTGAAGAACGGAATCAGGAAGAGCAGATCAAGCCAGTTGCATCTCAGAAAGGCCCTCGGGCTCTCGGATTTCCGATACTTTCCGTACACGTCCGCTACGAAGACTGCCCATATAGCCCAGTTTGCAGCATCCCAGCCAAGCTCGACGTCCTCCGGCAGGTGGATCAGGGGCTCCATTCCAAGCAGATCGGCATCAAACGCCATAAACCCGGTGGCGAACATGACGATCCAGACGATCGTGGCCGCGCCTACTGTGGTGTCCCAGCGGTGCACGCGCGTGAGGGGGGCCGCCCCGTGTTATAACTCTGGGGTTCCGTGGGCCGCGCGTGATGGGCGACATGCGCAGCCGCCCCGTTTGTACAGATACTGGCGGGCCATGTGAGCGGGTGGTTCGACCATATGTGGCAGGCAAAGCTCGGCAAGGCCGGAAATCAGACGGCAAGGGCCGTGATCGGCGCAGGGCCAAAATGCAAACCAGTAGCAGGGCTGGTGCTGCCCGGATCCCGCACCACAAAAGCGACGGCGCTGCCTGCTACCCATCGGCCTCGTGCGTCCGCCGCACAGATGGGCGCCCCAAACATGCCGCAGGCCGGCGTACTGCATGCCGGCCTCGCGCCCGCACGCGGCCGCCGCGCATCTCCCGGTTCTGCCACCTGCGCCCCCTTGTCCCGTCTTTGCAGCGGAGCCCCGCTGAACGATTTTAATAACTCCGCAGCGCCTGGATGCCATGTCGTCTGAAGATGACAATAGCAGCAACAGTAGCGACCGCGTGCTCTTCCTGCCGCTGGTAAGCGAGGAGCTTGTGTCGCTGCCGCTCCCGATCAACGTGGTGTCCACGTACTGGAACGTGCCGCTGCCGATGGCAGAGGCAGTAGAGGCCGCAAAGAGGTATCCCTCGTTTGAGGGCGGCATCATAATAGAGGGCGTCGAGCTTGCAGAGCGGCACGGCCTGGCGTGCGTGATGCTGCACTCCGACATGCAGGGGCTCAGAACCGCCATCGACGCGGGCATCCCGCCCATAGTGATGCTGCCCGGGATCCCGGGCAGCCCGGAGATTACCCAGCACGCGTCCGTGATATCCGGGTACGGGGACGACGCGGTGTACCACTACGTGCAAAAGGGAAACGAGGAGGGCGACCAGCAGGAGGGCGCGATACCCGCCAATGTATTTGACCGGGAGTGGTCCGAGGAGGGCAGGCTGATGATTCTGGTGGCGCCCCCGGAGAGCATCTCCCCCCTGCCGATGCGGATCTCGGCGCAGGTAAGCGTGGCGTGCAGGCTGTGCTTTGACGCGGAGAGGGCCATGATACTGGGCGACAGGTCCGGCGCCTCAGACTCGCTGAAGGAGGCGCTGGAGATGGATCCGGAGAACCCGACTGCCCTGCAGATGCTCGGCGGCCTGTGCAACGAGCAGGGCCTGCCCGAGTGCGTGAAATATTACGAGCGGTGCATACGCGCAAACGGCAGCGCGTTCCTCGCGTACAACGGCCTCGGCAACTATTATTTGAAGAGGGGCGAGTCTGCCAAGGCCGAGTCGTACTATACAAAGGCGATAGGGATAAACCCGAAGAGATCCGCCCGCATCTACAAGAACCGCGCGTACCTGCGCGAAAAGCAGGGCGACCGGGAGGGGACGCTGGAGGACCTGCACGCGTACCTAAAGCAGCTGCCAAGCGCGCCCGACAGGGGGGCCATAGAGCAGGCGATAAGGGAGCTGTCTGACTGATGGTGGTGGTGCGGAGTGCGGGATTCGAACCCGCGGCCTTCAGCTTGGGAAGCTGACGTCATACCGAGCTAAACTAACTCCGCCCGCGCTTTCTGTGCTGTACCCTATGATTAAATATCTTGGCCACGTCACGTGGGTATGGACGCAAAGTGCCCCGAGTGCGAGGGCGTGGCCGTGCTTGACGACGACGTCACCGTGGTGAGGTGCCCCCACTGCGGCTTTGAAAAGGGATACGAGGAGTACCTCGAGATAATGAAGGACCTGGCGGTCAACATGGCCACCGACTACATCCCGGACAGGCCCGGCCTCTGATGGCGGTCGTGACGGCGGCGCGAGGTACCTCTGTCACAAGCTACCAGTAGCTGCCCTTGTCCGAGCAGTCCAAGTGGGAGCCACAGTTGCCGCACAGCAGGTGGCATGCCTGCATCTCTATCATGGCGTGGTTGCACCTGGGGCATGCGACCGCACCATTGTCATCCGAACCTCTGTCCTCCACTTGCATGAGGTACAATTATGGCACATCCTAAATAATGTGCCGCGCCGTTGGCGTCGTGTGGAGCCCAAGCAGACTACCCTTGAATCCAAGCAGTTTGTAGACATGCCGTACATCACAGCGTCTCTCCGTATGTATATTCCGAGATGATCTCCATTCCGAGTATGAGTACGCTGCGGCCCGTGGGGGGACGGCTTTTTGGATGCCACAGGTTCCACAAGATACACGTAGGTCTTGATGCGTTGCATGTTCACAAACCACGGCCATGGCGGTGGAGTGCGTGGGATCCACACGATTAGCATGGCAGAAAGCTCCGGCCGGTCCGCCGCGTGTCAGGACGCACCGGCCCATGAGGTTTCTGCCTGCGCGCCGCAGCTGACAGTTCCCGAATCCGGCAGCCGCGCGGGGAAACCACGGGTCTTCCCAAGCTCCATGCAAGGGCCGTCTATTGTAACCATATGTGGCAAGCAAAGCACAGCAAGGCCGGAAATCAGATGGTATTAGACGTGATCGGTACAAGACCAGAATGCAAACGAACAGATTAGGGATCGCAAAAAGTAGTCATATGAAAACTGCCGGTGCGGGCACGACAAAGAAGGCACAGACCGCCAGGACAGTCTGCACGGAGGCCTCCGGCGGCAGTCCAGAATACTTCGTCGGAATTGATCTGCACAAGAAGTTCATGCAAATGGCACTGATGGATTCGGGCGGAAACGTGCTGCTGAACAAGAGGATAGAGTGCGATTTCAAAAAGATTCCAAAGGAGTTTGCAAGCCTGCCCGTGGTATTCTTCCAAACTCGGTTGATGGGTGTTTACATTGTATAGTCCTAAAAGTACGTCACCCCTCCTCCGGGTAGGCCCGTTCAGCCTCCTTGCAGATCCCAGATGCACCGTACGGATCTGCCCATCATGCAGTGGAAATGTCTGCATCCGCCGCGTCCAATAGGGAGGCCCAGCGTGACAATTTTCATATGCGGCATCACCCGTCATGATCCCATTGCATTACACGCCAAGGCCGCCGCGGCCCGACGACGAGAACCCCGAGTATGCCGCAACGATCCTCAGGGGGGACGCGCTCGCGGACAGTGCCCCGTCCAAGGCCGCATCCCTCTACGAGAGGGCCTTTGAGATGAACCCCAAGTACCCCGAGCCCCTGATAAGAAAGACTAGGCTTCTGGCGCGCTCCAACGAGGAGCGCCTCGTGAAGGAGGCGCAGGACGACGCCGATCGACTGGTGGAACTCTTCGGGGACGACACCGAGTCGCATGTTACGCGCGGCCACATACGGGAGCGGATGAACATGTACTCGGACGCCGACGGCGACTACAGGACCGCGCTAGAGATCGACCCGGATTCGGCCGAGGCATACAGAGGGCGGGGGTTCTCGCTTGCGGCCCTCGGGGAGCACGAAGAGGCGGCAGAGATGTACAGGGAGGCGGTCAGGTTGCGCCCGGACGATCCGGACTCGGTCGCACGCCTGTGCTCTGAGCTCGAGGAGCTCGGGATGTACAGGGAGGCGCTCAACGCGCTCCTCGGGTACCTGCCGCTTGACGAGGGCCGCAACTATGACATATACAGGCACATCGGGCGCGTATACGGGCTACTCGGCGACCGGGAGCGGTCATTTGCAAAATACGTCCAGTCCGTAAGGCTCAACCCCCCGGGCGCGGACGCAACACCGTACGCGATGCGGCGCTACGAGGAGATCACGGATATTCGCGAGAGGCTCGAGGGGCTGGACCCGTCGGATCCGGAGTCGTTCTACGCCGGGGGGCTCGCACTGCTCTGGGCGAACTGGACGGACACGGGCTGTGACATGCTCGCGACAGGGGCGCTGCTCCGCCCGCAGGCGTGGGCCTGGGGGCGGCTGGCAGATGAGCGCGCCAGATACATGGATTACACGAAGGCAATAGAGTGCTACAGGCGCGCCTTGGATCTGGCCCGTGAGGCTGCCGGTCCGCACGGCTCCGCCGCCGTGCCCAGATCGTACCAGGACCTATGGTATGCGCGCCTGATCGAGCGCCTCTTTAACGTCGGACGCTTCAGGGAGGTGCTCGAGGTGGGCAGAGAGGCGGCCTCGCTGAACATGGATCATTACAACATCGAAAAGTACTACAACGCGGTGCTTGAACAGATGGGAAGCGAGCCCGTCGATTACGACCAAGTGGGCGGCGGATGGACAGTCAGGCACGATGTCTGAGCGGGTACGCGACGGCGGCGCGCGGCACGGCCCGGGGATCGGGGGCCCTCTGGAAGCATCAGTCCGGCCCACATACGCGCGCAGTCTGTGGTGGTGGTGAACGCGTAGGCGGTTCGGAGTACATCAAGGCAGTCGCCCGCAGGTACGCACCCCAGCCGTGGCATTCGAGTAGGCGCTCCCTTACGTCTGAGTGCACCGACACCGCCCGCTGGGCGCGCCCGTCTTGCATTATCGTGCCTACTGACAGCATCCCAGTCTCCGCGTAATGCCTTACGAACCCGTCTGCGAGTTTCGGATCGTCTGGATCCTCATCCTCAAACAGGTCGTCTGCAAACCTGCACAGGACGCGCCTGCAGTCGGGATACGGCATGTGGCCGCTGTGCACGACTAGCGCCAGCGCCCTCCGTTCGTTCTCGCTCATCCTCTGTAGCGCGTCGCATGCCTTGGCGGGGATCCTATCGGACAGGCGCTCTATCATTGCATCCCGGGACTGCAGGCTCCCGGTGTCCGACTCGTGGCAGATCGTACGCAGCAGGGACGTCGGATATCCGCTCAGCACTGACCGGAGGTCGACATCCGGGCTGGTTCTCGCCGACATGGCGGACTCGAAGTCGTCTTTGCGCTTTCTCACATCCTCAACTAATTCCATTGCGGCGTCGGAACCAAGCCCCATCAACGGGTCGTCGGCAAGCTTGCTCTCGGGCGTCTTTAAGATTTTGGACACATCCTGCTGCAGCCGGACTACGTCCTCGTAGGAATTCGAGCGCCCGCTCCTGGTCCTTGCGTTTATGCTGGCCATATGTTTTGCCTTTTGCAGATCCTCTCCTGCGAGGCCCGCCGCCTCGGCTACGGCCACTAGCCTCTCCCCGTCCCACTCCCCGGGCCGGGTCAGCACGCCGCAGGCCGCGTACGTGTCGCCGTCGCGGGGATGGATGCGCCCCACAAACTCGGCCCCCGGCGCGTACCTGTCGACGGGTATCGGTACCAGCATCACGTACTCGGCCCGAGTGTCCGTGGAGCGCACGGTGACTGTCTTTGAGCCGCCGCCGCCGGCCGAGACGACCTCAAACGTGCCGCGCACAACGTCCTTTCTGCGTAGCAGCCTGGCCGCCTGCTTGCGGTTCCGGACCCGTCTCCCGACGAACTCCTCTAGGATGGTGGTACTGGTGGCGGGGTTTACCCACTCGTATACGAAATAGGAGACCTCCTGCAGGAACGCCCGATCGCCGCCCATGCGGGTCTCGTACGGACAGTCCGGCACGACCTCCTCGTACGCGTCGCCGTATTCTGAGAGCGCGTACCGTACGAGCGCCTCAAATATGGATGCCTCGGTACCAGCTGCCATGTCCTCCCCACACTTGGCTGGCGGGCGTGCTTATATTTTGTCTGGATGGGTTGGCTTTGTCCAAAAACACCGCCATCCACGCCAGACCGGGATGTGATAAACAAACTTTGAGACCAGTGCCCAATGAAGGCAAAACGATCCAACAACAGACCAAAGAGCAAGAACAACCCGAACGGCAAGGCAGGGAAGGTGAAGGTGGACTGGCACGAGTACAACGAACGCCGCAAGGCCGAGGGCCTCAATCGGAACGGGTGGATGTCCTGCATAGCGGACAAGGCCCGCGGGCCGATGGGCATAGACGCGGGCGTGCTCGACAGGCGCGTCTCGGCCATACTGGTCTCGATAGTAAAGTCGGAGACCAAGAGCAGCTACTGGGGACTGGTGAGCCACTTTCAAAAGCACCCCGACGATCTGGAGGCGTGCGAGCTGAAGAAGGCATACGGCAAGTCCCGGTACCATCTGCGCGTGTCTGAGATCGATCCCGCCGTCCTGCAGAAGATCGTGGCGTGGATGGGCGCGGACGACGCGGACGGCACCCTCCTGACGGACACGAGCGGATTCAGCGTCCCGGCCCGCCGGGAGCGGATGGACGCAAAATACGGCGGGCCCGGCGTCAGAATGTTTGACAAAATGGCCATGCTGCAGTCGCTGCACGGCATGATCTGCCCAGTCGGGACAATGGACGGCGGTGCCAACGACTCGCCGTCGCCGGGGCGCCTGCTGCAGTTTCCCCCCCCCGTGGACCGGCGGCGGCGTGCCGGCGGACTCCGCGTATGCCAACAGGCCGGACTGCTCCGCGGTCGTCCGGTCCGGCCGGACGCCCGTCATGAACCCAAAATCAAACGGCGTCGCCCGGGGGTTTGGCGCGTACGCGAAGATGCTGCGCTTCCGCCGGGATCACCCGCGGACGTTCTACGAGAAGCCCGCGCGGCGCAGCAGCGTCGAGGGCGCCTTTTCGGCCATAAAGGCCAGGTTTGGCTGCTTTGTGCGCGCCCTGAAGAAGCGCAACCGGGCAGTCGGGCCGATGTCGATGGCAATCTGTTACGACATCAGTTGTTCGAAAAGTAACTGGTGGTTATGAGGACTAGCGCACAAGATCCTTGCGATCCACGCGTAAAGCAGGATTGTCCGGCAGTTGTGCGGCGTCTTCTCCGACGGCGCAAACCCGCGTATCATACGTGCGCGTTTCGGGCATCCGCACGTGACGCATACGGGCCGTTCGTCAGGCACGGCCGCGCGCATTCGGGAATCCGGAGCGCCGCCCGGGAAATGCCATCGGCCACTGCAGGCGCGGGCACGGCGCCCTTGCATGCATGTGCACTGGCAGCGGCCGTTATTTTTTTGGTAATACGTAACCATTTGGCCAACAAATAGTTCATATTAAGAATCAAAGGCCAC
>JAPPIP010000054.1 GCA_028820595.1 Nitrososphaerota archaeon
CTGCGGTCCGACGTGGAACCGGCCGGTATGCAGAGGAATTAGGAAACAGAATTGCCGCCCGTACAGGGTTAAATACTAACTTTGAGATGGGGGTCAATGGCAAACTTCCAGAAGACTTGGTCGAGGCAGGAGACGCCAACCATATCCGAAAGGATAGGATCCGTCGTCAGGCCAAAGGGTCCGCTCAAGCCCCGCATACGGGACGCGACAAAGATGCTGAAGCCGCAGATCAGGAAGCTGGACTCTATGCTTGGAAGCTTGCAGAAGCGCGATGCCGCGCTGTTCCAGAGGGTCGTTGACGCCGTACAGAAGAGCGATCAGCAGACCAGCAAGATCCTCGGCAACGAACTGGCCGAGATACGCAAGGTTACAAAGGTGCTGGGTGGGGCCAGGACTGCACTGGAGCGTATCGAGCTGCGCCTTACCACGTGCAGCGACCTCGGGGACACGGTAGTCACCATAATGCCGACGGTAGCCCTGATGAAGAACATAAAGTCGTCCTTGGGCAAGGTCATGCCGGGGGCAGAACAGGAGCTGACGCAGATGGCCGAGATGCTCGACGGGTTAATGACGGAGAGCTTTGCAGGAGACGCAGCGTTTGGGACGGACTCGGTGACCAGTGCGGAGACAGACGAGATACTAAAGGAGGCCGCCGCCATAGCGGGGACCTCGACAGGACAGATGTTCCCCTCGGTGCCGACCCAGACGCAGGACGTGTCTACCATGGCAGCGTCGCCGTCGGCCGCCCCCAATCAGCGCTTTAACCCGTAGCTTGCGCGCGTGCATGCTAGGCACCCACACACGACGGACTGACATCGCGCGGCACCCATACCCGAAGTGGCGGCTACCCTGCCGCTAGTCTGTAAATTCAGAGGCTGCCCCTACCGAGGCCTCCTTTGTTCCCTTTATCTTCCTGACCCTGTCGCCCTCTTCTTCTATGACCTGGTCGATTCCGGCAAGCTTGTTTCTGAGGTTGTTGATTATGGCGCCCACCTCGTCGGCCTCCTCCTCGACCTCCCTCCTCTTGAGGGCCAGCTTTGTAATCCCGGCGCTCTCGTCCTCTATGTACTCGTTGACCTTTTGGAGCTTTTCCTTGAGGTTCTTGATGTCGACTGACTCGTCCTCTATGTCCTTTTCAAGCAGGGTGCGCTTGTCCTTGAGGTTCTTTATCATGACCCCGACATAGTCGATGGCCTCCTCGAGCCTTGCACGTTTGTCCATCAGGTCCCCGATTCCTATGCGCCCGCCCGGGGAAGTCGGCGCCTCTACTACCGTCCCTTCGTTTGGCGGCCCGGCACTGTTCTCTTCTACTGCTGCCATCTCTACTTCTCCCTTCCCTTCCCTTCTGAATCTATTAAACATTACAATCGGCTCCGGCCGCTTGGCATAAAAAGATAGGCCCCGGTACCACCCCCGCGCGGACACCGCGCACCTGTATACGGCCGGAAACTAGATTGCCCGGTGCAGTCCGGAACCATCGCCCGGCTTAGGAAAATGCCCCGTTCCTCTTCTGCCCCTAAAGCATGGGTGTACGTATTTTCAATTAGAGTTGTATGGACCAAGTCCGGCGTATCTCACGACCCGGGCGTATGTGAAGGGCCGTCTCGGCGTGTGGCGGCGGCCGCAGTAGCAGTGGTGCGTCGGTAGGAGCACGCCGCCGCCGATCTCAAGATATAAAAAGTGGATTCCCAAGTCGGC
The DNA here is from genome assembly GCA_028820595.1 of Nitrososphaerota archaeon. Lineage (GTDB taxonomy): Archaea > Thermoproteota > Nitrososphaeria > Nitrososphaerales > Nitrosopumilaceae > Nitrosopumilus. The sequence continues at coordinate 1,699 of JAPPIP010000054.1, forward strand.
AGGCATGGCAATACAGGCGACGTCAAAGGGCAACATGCCCGTCGTACTCCTAAAGGAGGGCGGCACCGAGACCAAGGGCAGGGACGCGCAAAAGAACAACATTGCGGCGTCAAAGATAATCGCGGAGATAGTGCACTCCAGCCTCGGCCCGCGCGGCATGGACAAGATGCTGGTAGACTCGCTTGGGGACGTTACGATAACAAACGACGGGGCGACCATCCTAAAGGAGATCGACGTACAGCACCCGGCGGCCAAGATGCTTGTAGAGATATCCAAGACCACCGACAGCGAGGTGGGCGACGGCACCACCTCCGCGGTCGTTCTTGCCGGCGCCCTGCTTGAGAACGCCGAGTCGCTCCTGGATCAGAACGTCCACCCCACGATCATAGTGGACGGGTACCGCAGGGCGGGCAAGCAGGCAGAGGAGTTCCTCAGGGAGATTGCCGAGCCGGTCACGCCCGACGACAGGGACGTCCTGACGAAGATTGCAAAGACGTCCATGCAGACAAAGCTCGTGCGCAAGGACTCGGATCAGATTGCCGGGATAATAGTGGACGCGGTACTCACGGTCTCCGAGAAGAGCGGTGACGATTACGACGTCGACATAGACGACATAAAGGTCGAGAAGAAGGCGGGCGGCTCAATAAAGGACTCGTCGATAGTCCGGGGAATCGTCCTGGACAAGGAGATTGTACACGGCGGAATGCCAAAGGACGTCTCGGACGCGAAGATCGCGCTCCTCAACACGGCGCTTGAGATCAGCAAGACCGAGACGGATGCCAAGATCAACATATCCGATCCGCAGCAGCTAAAGTCCTTCCTTGACGAGGAGAACAACATGCTCAGGTCGATGGTCGACAAGGTGACCGGCACCGGGGCCAACGTGGTTTTGTGCCAGAAGGGAATAGACGAGATGGCGCAGCACTATCTGGCAAAGGCCGGGATAATCGCTGTCAGGCGCATAAAGGAGAGCGACCTTACAAAGCTCTCGAGGGCCACCGGCGGCAGGGTGGTTACGAACCTTGACGATCTGTCGGCAGACGACCTGGGAGCGGCCTCGCTGGTGGAGGAGAGAAAGATAGAAGAGGACAAGTGGGTCTTTGTAGAGGGGTGCAAGAACCCAAAATCCGTTACACTGCTCCTGCGCGGAGGCTCGCAGAGGGTCGTCGACGAGGCGGAGCGCTCCGTCCATGACGCGCTGATGGTAGTCAGGGACGTCATACTGAGCCCGTCCGTGGTGGCAGGCGGAGGCTCGCCTGAGACCTTTGCGGCAACAAAGCTCCGGAGCTGGGCAAAGTCCCTGGAGGGCAGGGAGCAGCTTGCCGCAGAAAAGTTTGCCGACTCCCTTGAGTCGCTTCCGCTTACCCTTGCAGAGAACGCCGGGATGGACCCGATTGACACGCTGACGCTCCTGCGCTCAAAGCAGCAGCGCGGCGAGAGCTGGACGGGCATCGACGTGATGGAGGCGCGGATCGCAAGCATGAAGAACAGCGAGATAATCGAGCCCCTCTCAGTAAAGCTGCAGGTGACGTCGTCGGCGACGGAGGCCGCCTGCATGATTCTCAGGATTGATGACGTCATCGCCACGCAAAAGTCCGCCGGAGGACCCCCGGGAGGCGGGGAAGGCGGCATGCCCGGAATGGGTGGCATGGGCGGCATGCCCGGAGGAATGCCCGGAATGGGCGGCGGCATGCCCGACATGGGCGGAATGATGTAGCAGCGCCGCGGCGCTTGGCGGCTCAAGGTTTATTTGATTAGCCCAAGACCGGCCTGACGATGGCACTTGAGAAGGGCACCATCCTGATGGGCGGCTTCAAATATGTATACATTATAGTCTTCTTCATGTTCCTTGCCGGCTTCTTCCACCCGCTGATAACCAACACCAGTTTTGACATCGTGGTGATCGGGGTGCTGGTTCTCCTGCTGGGCCTCGCCGGCGGCATACTGCTGTACAGGTCAGCCACAGACAGCGGCAGTGGAAAGAGGGGCGCGATTCTCGGGGCCGGCTTTGGCCTGATGGCCGTATCCGCGCTGGCAATCTACTACATGACCGGCAGGGTCTGACCGGCGCATGCCGCGCAGCTAGACGTCAAAGTACAGGTAAAACTCGTGCGGGTGCGGCCTGATCGATATCTCGCGCTGGTCCCTCCTCTCCAGCTCTATCACCTTGTCTATCACGTCGTCCGTGTATATGGACAGCAGGAACTTTCTGTCACTCTCAAGCTCGTTGAGCGCGTCGCCCAGGCTCTTTGGCAGCACGTCGATTCCGCGCTTTGCCCTGTCTGAGCGCGTCATCTTGAATATGTCGTCGTGTATCTGGTCGCCGGGCTCCATCTTCTTCTTGACACCGTCCATGCCGGCCGCCGTTATGGCGGCGAACACAAGGTACGGGTTTGAGGACGGGTCGGGCGCCCTGAACTCTAGGCGCTTTAGGTGGGCATACTGCTTGCCAGTCAGGTGCCTCGGGACCCTGACTATCGCCGAACGGTTTCCCGAACTCCACGCAATATATGCGGGCGCCTCGTAGCCGGGCACGAGCCTGTGGTACGAGTTCGTGGTGGGGTTGCAGATGGCGGAGAGCGCCTTTGCGTGCTCTATGACGCCGCCGCAAAAGTAGCGCGCAGTCTGGCTCAGCTCGTCCTCGCTGCCCGAGTCGTAGAACATGTTCCGGTCCTTCTTCCAGAGGCTGACGTTGACGTGCATTCCGCTGCCCGAGTCCATCGCAATGGGCTTGGGCATCATGGTGGCCACCTTGCCGTACTTTTGCGCTATGTTCCTGATTACGTACTTGTATGACTGCGCGGCGTCGGCCGCGTTTGTCAGGTGATCATACCTGATGTCGATCTCGCACTGGCCTGCCGTCGCGACCTCGTGGTGGTGGTTGTCGCACAGTATCCCGAAATTGTTCTGCAGTATGTTTACGCACTCGTTCCGGTATGGCGTAAGCGTGTCAGACGGGGTGCTCGGATAGTATCCCTCTTGGAGCCCCATCGGATACCCGTCGCCCTCCTGGCTCCACGGGGCCTCCTTGGACTCTATAGAGTATGACTGGCCCTTGTATGGCGTGAGCACGTCCCAGTGCACCTTGTCAAAGACAAAGAACTCTACCTCGGGGCCCCACGTTGAGTAGTCAAAGCCCTGGGACTTGATGTACTCCTCGGCCTTTTGCGCGATCCCCCTGGGGTCCCGCGAGAGCCTGCCGCGGTCGCCTCCCCAGTATACGTCGCACAGCAGGCGCGCCGTCTTGTTCTCCGTCATCCACGGGATTATGGCAAACGTGTTGGGGTCCGGCTTTAGCAGCAGGTCCGAGTCGTCGATACTGGTGAATCCTATTATCGACGAGCCGTCGAGCTTTGGCAGGCCGTCCCTCATCTGCTCCGGCGTGAAGGTGGCGGCCGATATGGTGGTGTGGTGAAAGTGCCCGGTCAGGCCTGTAAACTGCAGGTCGATAAACTGGATGTTCTCGTGCTGGATCCTTGAGAAGACCTCGTCGGGTGAAAACTGAACCTGTATCGCCTTACCGTGACTGACTCTGTATGGCATATCTCTGCGCTTCAACCAAACACAAATAGAACCATCATTTAAGGTTTGGTAAGTAGTAACTGCAATGTCCGGCTCCCCCTCCGCCCCCTCCGACCCCGCGCCCTTGGACATGGACGCACAGACCCGGCTTGGCAAGCTGTACCACATGGTGCTGCGCGAGGTGGAGGACGAGTCAGCCCTCACCGAGATTGACTCGGGGCTGTACAGGGAGATGTCCGAGTTCATAGGAAACCTGTCGCGGCAGGAGTATGCCGGGGTGGAGGACGAGGTCAAGGCCCAGGCCATAGCAGTCTCATCCGGGCTGGTCTCCATGCTGCTGAGGACGAGACTTGAGAAGGCCTCCAAGCTCAGGGCCGCGTCCGGCGCCGAGGAGGCCTCGTATGTGATGCAGCGGCTGCTTGACGAGGAAAAGTACATCCTGGACTCCGAGGAGGAGCGCGACGAGCGCCGGGAGATCATACTGTCTGCGACCAAGAGCGGCAGGTCCAAGCTCCTCGAGTCGATATCCGAGAGGCACAAGGCAGACAGGATCGTAGTCAGGTTCCTCAAGGACGTGGAGCAGATGGTGGGAGCGGACATGAGCATGTACGGGCCGTTCAGGGCCGAGGACATCGCGACCATTCCGCACGAGAACGCGCAGGCCCTGATATCCGAGAGGTCGGCCGCGCGGGTGCGCTGGGAGGACTAGCCGTCACATAGGTAGAAATTACAAGCGCGCCCAGCGTACTGCATGTCGCACACGGGAGTCGACGTGATAGATTTTCTGTTTTACACGATATATCCGGTGATCGGGCTCCTTGCCATAGAGGGGCTGGCCAGGCTCGTGCGCGCCCCGAAGTGGTCCAAGCTCTGGGCGCAGGCGGCCCTCTCAATCGGCTTTGGCGTGTACTACTGGTTCGTGCTGCCGGCGCCCCAGAACTTTCCGATGACCGCGCTCGTCCTGTTTGCGCTCGCCGCGGCCCTCATCTACCAGGGAAAGCGCGCAAGGATATCGCCTGACAAGAGCCCGTACTAGTTAGCGGGCCTCTTCGGTGTCCCTGTTCGCGGTTCTCCGCCAGTTCGTCCGCCGTGCCTGCGGCCGCCGTCAGAACCGTCCGAATATGCGCTTGAACACGCTTGGCTTGCCGCGGCCGCCGTCCCGTATCACGCCCTTCTCCCCGAACCTCCTTGCCCTTATCTGGCTGAGCTTTACGCAGCGGTGCTCCTCGGGCAGCCTGTGTTCGGCGCAGAACGGATCCTTGCAGTAGTTGCACTGGAACGGCATGTCAGTCAAGTCCCCGCAGTAGGCGCAGTTCTCCGCGTTCATGACACCTGTGTGACGCTGCGGCTGTTAATCAAGTTTTAGTAGCGCGGAGTCGCGGACGCGTCGCGCGCCAACATCGTCCGGCGGTGGCGGCGACGACATGTTGTAACACGGTGACTAGCGCGGTGACTGCAACGCGGTGTGTAACGGCGCACGACGGCGATACTTCTAAAGATTTTTAGCCGCCCGCGGCCCGCCGGCCCCGTATGATAAAGGACAAGGTCGCCATTGTAACGGGCGCCAGCAGCGGGATCGGGCTTGCCACCGCGCTTGCCCTCTCAAGGGCGGGCGCCAAGGTGGCCATCGGGGCCCGCCGGACCGACAAGCTGGCCGACCTTGCGGGCGTGATAGAGAAGGAGGGTGGCAGCGTCATGTACCGGAGACTTGACGTGACGCAGCGGTCCGAGTGCGAGGGGTTTGCCGCGGCCGTCCTTGAAAAATGGGGCTCTATTGACATTCTGGTGAACAACGCGGGACTGATGCCGCTGAGCTTCTTTCAGAGCCTGAAGATAGACGAGTGGGACAGGATGGTCGACGTCAACCTCAAGGGCGTACTGTACTGCACGGCGGCGGTCATATCCCACATGAAGGAGAAAAAGTCCGGGCACATAATCAACATCTCGTCCGTAGCCGGCAGGACCGTGTTCCCGTCCGGCAGCGTGTACTGCGCCACCAAGCACGCGGTGACGGCGCTAAGCGAGGGCCTCAGGCAGGAGTTCAGCACGCGCTCGAACGTACGCGTCACGTGCATCGAGCCGGGCGTGGTGGACACGGAACTGAACTCTACCATAACTGACGAGTCGCTTGCCGGCTTTGTGAAAAAGGCAAAGGAGATGGAGTCGCTCAGGGCCGAGGACATTGCAGACGCAATAGTCTACGCAGCCGGGGCCCCGCCGCACGCCAACATAAACGAGATTCTCATCAGGCCCACCACGCAGGAGCGCTGACAGGGTCCCGGTTTTCGAACCCGCACGCCAGCGGGCCGACCGGCGTCTGGGCCGCAAGGACGAGTGCAGTCTTCTGCTACGGTTCTCCTTCCCCGGCGCCGCGGCGCGCAAGGGGCCGCGCGTCACTTCTCTTCGGATTCGGCCTTCTCCCTTGCAAGGTGCTCCAGAATGGCCTTTATCTCGACACCGAGTTCGTCGGGGTTTTTTGCCATGTCGAGCTTTTCTGGTATGGACTCCTTTAGGCCCTCGTCCTCCATCTCTATCCTTCTCTGCTGTACGCAGTCGGTGTGGTCCGAATCCGTCGCCGATATCCTGTTGCAGATGCGGCAGACCCTCATGTGTGTGATCTGCAATACGACGGTTTAATAATTTCGTGTTTCGGCCTTTTGCAAGGGATCGTCGTCTAGCTTGGTATGATACTAGTCTGGGGGGCTAGTGGTCGCAGGTTCAAATCCTGCCGGTCCCACCACTTATCACGTGCAGACGCGCGCCCGCGGTTGCCTGCTACATTTTATAGCCGCGGCGCGCGCGGCAACAGCATGAGGGCGTTCGTGGCAGTGGAGATTACCGAACCCGGCATAACGGGCGCCATTGAGAACCTGCAGTCAGAACTGCTGCGGGCAGAACCCGGGGGCGCAAGGCCTGTCGGCGCCGGCCTGCTCCACATCACGCTTCAGTTCCTTGGGGAGGTGCCGGAGGCTGCAAAGAGTCGGGTCGTAGACGCGCTCGGCTCGATCAAGTTTGACGCCTTTGACGTCAGAATAGGCGGGGTGGGGGCGTTTCCAAACGTCAGATCGCCCAGGGTGGTCTGGGTGGGGGCGTCGCCGTCGCCGCCCATAACGGCTACCGCAGCGGCGCAGGGGGGCAGCCGGCCCAGTGGCACCGGCTCCGGCCGCGGCGACAACGACGGGCCGGCCCCCGCCGCGGGTGCGGCGCCCGGCTGCCCGAAACTGCAGGATCTGGCGCAGAGGGTGTCAGGAGTGCTGGGCCCCTTGGGATACAAGCCTGACAAGCCGTTCAGGCCGCACTGCACCATATTCAGGATTAAAAGGAGGGTAGACATTGCCAAAGAGTTGAGGGAGATGGCCGGCAGATCATTTGGGGTGCAGAGGGTGAAAAGCTTCAAGCTAAAACGGAGCCTGCTGACCCCCCAGGGGCCGGTCTACAGCGACCTTGCGGTGGTGGGGGGTGCCGAGAATTGAGCGGGGCGGCGGCCGTAAAAAAGGGGAGAGGGAGAAAGAAGGGAACCGACATCAGGATGGCCATAGCAGACGCCCGCGACGCGGCCAGGCCCACCGACGCGCAGGCCTCTCGGGCCAAGAGGCTGGCCGACATGGTGCTGGGCCTGGTCTCCGAGGAGGCCGCAAAGTATCCGGAGATACTGGACGTGGAGGTGGGGGGCTCCTACAGGAAGGGCACGTGGCTTGCCAAGCCCGAGATGGACGTCGACGTCTACCTCAGGTTTGACCGCGGCACAGGGCAGGACCGGTTCAAGGACGTTGCAATCGACGTGGGGCGCGCCGCCCTCAGGGACTTTGCGCCATACCTCAAGTTCTCGGACCATCCCTACGTGGAGGCCAGGCTTCAAAAGGGCGTCCTGGCAAACGTGGTGCCTTGCTATGACGTCGACGAGGGCCGGTGGCAGAGCGCGGCGGATCGCTCCAGATTCCACGTACGGTACATGACCAGAAAACTGACCAAGAAGATGAGGGACGACGTCAGGCTTCTCAAGTCCTTTCTAAAGGCAAACGGGCTGTACGGGGCCCAGGTTGCAACCAACGGGTTTAGCGGGTACGTCGCCGAGGTTCTGGTCTCGCATTATGGCAGCTTTGAGGGGGTCGTAAGGGCGTTTGCACGTGACGTGGTCCCCGGCTACGTCATAGGCCGGGCGGCAAGGGAGTTTACGGGAATCATATCGATAGTCGATCCCATTGACGGCAACAGGAACTTGGCGGCCGCGATATCCAGCGCGAACGTGGTGAGGTTCGTACTTGCGTGCCGGGCATTTGTAAGGGCGCCCTCGGCCGACTTTTTTGACGGGCGCCGCGCCAAGAGATCCGGAAGGGTGGCCAGGAGATACTGGGACAACCTGCTGGTGGTGAGGTTCGGGTTCAGGAAGAGGGCGCCCGACGTGATATGGGGGCAGACGAAAAAGTCTGCCGCAAAGCTTGCAAAAAAGCTGGCGCAGGACGGCTTTACCGTGCACAGGCATGGCGCGCACGTCGAGGCCGGGGAGGGGCGGGGATACCTCTTCGTGCTGCTGGGCGCAACTGAGATCCCGCCCGTGTATGTGCAGTACGGCCCCGAGTTCTCCATGTCGGAGAACTTGGACGCGTACATCGGAAAGAACCTCGGGGACTCGGATATGATGTGGGTGGACGCCAAGGGAAGGCTGGCGGCGCTCAAAAAGTGGGACGACACGAGGGCCGACGCGCACGCAAGGCGCCTCCTGAACCGGGAGAGCGCGGGGGGGAGCGGCGACGCGCTGCTACCGCCGGGGCGTGAGGGCAGGCCAAAGGTATGGATTGGAAGCGCCGCGGATCTGGGCGCGGCGGCCAGGGGCGCGGCCGAGGAGCTGATTGCAACCGATGCGGCGATCGTACGTCTCAGTTGACAGCGTGTCCGGCGACCCGGACGCGCTGGCAGTCTTCGGGTATCCGCGCGCCACCCCGCGGCAGAAGAAGGCGCGGCTGCGGGAGCTCTCAAAACTTGGAATCGACTCTGTCTCGTTTTCGGGCCCCACGATCCTGGGCAGGACGCGCGTGCTCGGCAAGGGGTACGTCGGGGTCGTGGTTCTGGGCAGGGATTCGGGTGGCAGGCGCCTTGCCATAAAGGCGCGGCGGACTGACTCGCCGAGGCCGCACATGAGGGACGAGGCGTCCCTGCTTGGCGCGGCCAACGCGGCGGGGGTGGGGCCCAAACTGATCTCCTACAGCCGGAACTTCCTTGTCATGCAGTACGCCGGCGGCAGGAGGATAGGCGACTGGCTTGACGCGCTCCGGGGCGCCGGCACGTCAGCAAGATTCAGGCGTGCCGCAAGATCGATAATATCCGACTGCCACAAGCTTGACGAGGCCGGAATAGACCACGGCGAGCTCGTCCGCATCTCAAAGCACGTCATCATCTCAGAGCGGGGCGACAGGCCGGTCATAATAGACTTTGAGAGCGCCAGCACGGCGCGCAGGCCCTCTAACGTCACGTCCATAACCCAGGCTATCTTCATCTCCTCGCCCTTGGCAGGAAAGGTCCGGAGAATCTGCAGGGTTCCGCCCAAGGGCGAGGTGATAGCAAGCCTCAGGGAGTACAAGCACTCGCGGGACGGGCGCGCCCTTGCAAGGCTGCTTGGAAGGCTGGGCCTGTAAGAAGTGGTGGCGCAGCACGTCTTGGCAGTGGAAGCAGTAGCAACACCCATGCTCAGTACGTTCCAGGACGCGCCCCGACGGGGGCCAATGACGCAAAACAACGGTAGCGGCAGGACGCGCAAGCTGCCGGAAGGGGCGCTGCTCCGGCGTGCCGCGATCAGTAGGTAACTTCATAATGCAAGCGCGGTGAACACCGGCCGTTGAACCGGGGGAAGAAGGTGCTCATCGTGTGCCTGACCGGCATGCCGGGGGCAGGCAAGTCAACTATTGCGGACGGGCTGCGCGCCCTGTACGGGTACGACACGGTGAACATGGGGGATGTGGTCCGCGAGGAGGCCAAGAGGCGCAACCTTGAGCCTACCCGGTCGAACCTTGGCAGGATAATGCTGGAGCTACGCGAGAAGAACGGGCCTGGTGCCATAGCCGAGCTCGTGCGCCCACGGATCTCGCAGGCGGATTCTGATGTGGTGCTGGTCGACGGGGTGCGCTCAAATGCCGAGATAAGATCGCTCTCAGAGATTGGCACGCTAAAGGTGCTGGCTGTCCACGCCTCTGCCGGCACGCGGTTTGGATTTCTGCAGGAGAGGGGGAGGCCCGACGATCCGCAAACGCGGGGCCACTTTGAGGAGAGGGACACGCGCGAGATGGCGGTGGGGATAAGCGACTCCATAGCTCTGTCCGACTATGCCATATCAAACGCGGGCCTGACAAAGGAGCAGCTGGTCGGGGAGGCGTACCGCGTCGTAAGCATGTGGCTGCACGAGAGCGGCAACGCCGATGCGACGCACGCCGATGCGACGTGACGCACGCCATTTTGAGCGCGGGATCGGCGCAAGTGATATTTGACGGCGGTAGCAGCAGCAGTAGCAGTGGCGGCGGTGTGAACAGTGTCCAAAACATCAGATGATGCAGTCATCCCTGCGGCCGTACCCGGGGCCAGGTTCAGGGCAGCTGCCCCCGTGTACCCGTCTGAGGATCCCGTAAAGGTGGAGGCGGCAGTCAACAACGTCTTTGACGGCGAGACGAGGCGGCAGCGATTCTCAGTGGTATCCGACGCGTCGGCCGCCTCCTCCCTTGAGCGCGTGCGCGAGGCGATCCGCACGGGGGCGGAATCCAGAAGCGCGTACAGGCGCAACCTGGCAGACAACACCAACGGAGGCTCCGTCTGGTTCTACCTCAACAAGCAGGCCGCCTTTGCTGGCCGCGTGGCAATATGCAGCGAGTCCGACGAGTCCCCGCTCGGGCCGGTCAAGATAACCATCGAGTCCGCGAATCCCCAGGGGATAATCGACTGGCTTCTGGGATGACCTGTACCCCTGCGTGCAAGCCCCCCGCGTCACTTCTACGAACTGCCACACCAGCACGGAGCCGCGTGCAGGACGCCGCACTGCAGGACCGTCAGGCCCATGCCCTGCCCGCGCTGGTAAAGAAAATTTATCCAATATACCTGATCTTTTTTAGCTGGGCCGTAATATCGTGACGCGGCAACCACGTATCATGCTGATAAAGATTGGAATCGTGGCCGGGCTTGTGATTCTGGGAGGCATGATATTCTACAACGAGCTGGGCACGCTGTTTCCAAGCACGGTCTCCACCGTGCCCGAGTCCTTGGCAGAGGACGTTGAGAAGCTTGGCGGCGAGGCCACCGGATTTGTAGAGGAGAGGATCAACGAGTCGGCAATGCAGATTGAGAGCATGACAGACGAGGCCACAAGCGGCATAGTCGAGAACATCCAGGGCGCCCAGGAGCGCATCATCGGAGGGGCCTCATCCATAAACCCGATCGAGCCGCTGCAAGAAGTCTTGGCAGGCGGCGACGCTCCGGCCGGGGAGACGTAGCGGCGCCCGCGTCGCGGCCGTCCTGCCGCCCGCCGGGTTGGTCACTCCGGTGGAACCTTCCACCACTGCCACCTGCGCATCATGGTCCACTTTACCGCGAGCGCCGTTATGACCAGATATATCATTATGCCGACGGGCTCTATCCAGTTATCATTGTTGCCGTACCCGGCCGCGATTCCCAGCGCGGGCTCCACCACATAAAGGAACAGCACGCCCGCCGCGAGGGGCGCCATCGCGACGAAGAATATCATCAACGTCCACGTGTCCCTGACGGCCTTGGCAAGATCGCGGTACGTGCCGTGCGGCTTTTTCCACCTGCCGGGGCCGGTCCAGACCTGCATGCCGCTCACGTACCAGTATACCATGCCCTGGAATATCATGGCGCCTATGATGTTCCCCAGCGTGACCGGGACTAGGTTGTTGAACCACGCCTCCCCCCACGTATAGTCCGCCCCGGCCCAGATTCCGGCCGAGAGCGCAAAGTGGTTGACGATGCTGTGCTCAAACCCTATTGCAAAAAAGATCGAGACCGGTATCCCGATCAAAAGGAGCCGCCCCACGGTATCCTTTGCCCTGAACGCGCCCCACACGCCCATCGCAATCAGCCAGTTCGCAAATATCCCCCTGTAGAAGAGCTGCTCCCACGTCAGATCGTGCACCTTTGTCGTTCCTATATCCTGGAGCACCTCCATCATTGTGGAGCCTATCGGACCGGCCTGCGCCGCCCCTATTACGATCATCCACGCGATCACAAACCCGCCTATCCAGTGTCCGGCGTGCGTTATGGTCCACTCCCAGAGCACCTCGCGCCACCGCGACCGCTGCGTCATCATGGCCAGGCCGCCGGTCATATAGTCCCCGGTCACAAGGTTTGATCCATAGAGTATCACCAGGCCCAGGGCCGAGAATCCGAACACCCCGAAGGCCAGGAACTTGCCCAGTCCCACCGACACGTCCACTGACACGTACGCCATTATCATCCACGCCAGAAACGCCGCAAACGCAAGGTATACGACGGCCTGCCAGCCCATGAGCAGGCCCTGCGCCGGATTTATCTTCGTCTTGGCGACCCCGAGGCCGCTGAGAGTCCTGATCGTCTCCGGTATGTTGAAGATGCCCACCATTATGCGGGGCGGCCCAAAACCGTCTTCCTCCGCATCGGAACCCGCAGGTTCCGCGGCCCCCTTGCCTTCCTCCCCCCCCTTCTCTTCTGCCGGCCCCGGGACATCGTCTGGCATAGTCCGCGTGTCACTGCTGCGTTAATAAGGTGTTGCGGTCCTCCCGGACTGCACCTTCGGGCCACTCTGTATAGCGCGGCAGGCCGGCGCCGTCCCTCCTGCGCAGGCGGGTTGCAGTGACAGGATATAGTGTACGGCGGCCCCCGCCGGCGCTCAGACTCCAGCTGCGGCCAAGCAGGTATTCCAAGAACGCCCCGCCGGACGACACTTTTTGCCTGCGGCAGGTACGCGGGGGGGGCGGCCTACCTTCGTGGCCAGTCAGAACAACCCTGTTTCATAAATTTTAATATAACACGGGTTTTGCCCCCTAACAATGGGCCGCAGCATTGGAACGTCGATTCCCGAGATGTTTCGTTCAGTTGATCTAGACGGCACCATAATTGACTGCAACCGCACGTATGCGGAGAGGCTGGGGTACCCCCTTGAGGAGGTAATCGGCAAGTCGTTTATTGACCACACGCCCGAAAAGTACCGCGACGATCTGGTGGCCAACTTTGAGAGATGGAAGGAGACCCACGCGCACTCGGCCGGGCACATATTCCTCCTGACCAAGTCAGGCGAGGAGTTCGAGGTCATGCTGGCAGCGTCGAGCCTGTATGACGACCACAGGAACCTCATAGGCCGCAACTCCACGATAAGGGAGATCGCGCACCTCGAGGAGATGAGAAAGATGTACGACGTCTCTTCAAGGGAGGGATACGAGCACCCGGAGATCCTGCACAGGTCGGTAAACTACAAAGGCATCATCATAGACTGCAACCAGACGTACGTTGACAGGCTGGGATACACAAAGGAGGAGGTGATAGGCGTCAACCTGTTGGAGCACACGGCCCCGCGCTCCCGCGGTAACATAAGCGCCCACATGGAGAACTGGAGGAACGGGATACACGACACGGCAAAGATCTGGATGCTGCGAAAGGACAAGAGCGAGTTTCTCGTGTCCCTTACCGCCACGGACGAGCGTGACGAGGACGGCGCTCTGGTCGGCAGGACCGTCGCGCTCAGGCCCGTCAAGCAGTGATGCGCCGCAGTAGTCGCCGCCACCGACGATAGCAACAACAACAACAACAACAACGGTCGCGCTCGTCCAGTTTCTACAACGACGCGCTTTTACGCGACCCGTATCTCCATGCGGTCCGCCGCGGCGGTCACGCAGGGATGGATCCTCCGCGCCTCGGCCAGGTGCCCGGCGTCGTCCCTGTATCTGGCAGAAAAGTGCGTCAGGATCAGGTTCTTGGCGCCGGCAGACTTTGCCAGCGAGGCCGCCTGGGACGCCGTCGAGTGCCTGGTCTCCGCGGCCCTCTGCTGCTCCCCGTCAAGAAAGGTGGCGTCAAATATGAGATAGTCGCACCCCGCAAAGAACTCTTCGAGCTCCGCGCTTGGCATCGTGTCCCCGGATATGCCTATGACCTTTCCGGGGCGCTCCTCCCCCAGAACCTGCTCGGGCCTGAACGTCTTGCCGTCAACCACCACCTCGCGTCCTTCTTGGAGCAGCCCCCACAGGCGCCCCCTCGGTATGCCCAGCTTTGCGGCGTTCTCCTCGTTGAATCTTCCGGGCCTGTTCTTCTCGCGTAGCACGTACGAGAACGCCGCTATCGTGTGGCTTGCCCTGCATGCCAGAATCTCATAGTCGCCGCCCCGTCCGCCATCCCCGTGTCCGACCACCGCGCCGGGACTGACCGTTCCGATGGTTATGGGAAAGGTCGGGGCAAAGCCGAGCATGCGGATGTTTGCGGTTACAAACTCCTCGATGCCGGCGGGCCCGAATATCTCAAGCGGCTCGGTCCTGCGCTGCATGGACATTGTCTGCAGGAGCCCCAGTATTCCTATGCAGTGGTCGCCGTGAAGGTGCGTGATGAGTATCCTCATTCTCTTGTTCCATCCCAGCCCCGTCTTGGCGTACGCGGTCTGGGCGCACTCGCCTGCGTCAAACATGATGATCTCGCCGTTCCTCTCTATGCAGGTGCATGAGAGGCCCCTTGACGCGGTGGGCTGGGCGGCAGACGTGCCCAGAAACAGGATTCTCATATGCTGATACCCGGCACGCGTGATGCTTTATGCATACCCATTTACCTCCGCCGTCTTCTCTTCAGGACCCTGACAATCTCGTCTGATACGTCGACTGACGCGACTCCCCTGCCGGCGGGCATGGTGTTGGCGCAGACTATCTTGTCGACTCCCGCCCTCCTTATCTTGGATTTGGCGCCATCCGCGAGCAGGGCGTGCGTGCATGCGGCAAATATGCGCCTGCAGCCCTGCTTTTTTAGGAACTCCGCGGCCTTGACAACGCTTCCCCCGGTGCTTATCATGTCGTCGATTATAATGGCGTCCCTGCCTACCACGGCCCCCGCCTTCTTGGTCTTTATGCTCACGGCCCCCGTCCTCCTGTCCCTTGACTTTTCGAGCACCAGCAGGTCGCACCCCATCTCCGACGAGAACCGTTCGGCCCTCCTTGCGCCCCCCTTGTCGGGGGACACCGCAATGGGCCTCTCCAGCCTGATGCCGTCAAAGTGCCGCGCCAGCGCGGGTATGGCAGACACGTTGGTCGTGCCCCGCGTGCCGAGCAGCGCAAGCCCCTTCTCACTGTGTATGTCTACCACCACGATCCTGGCGGCGCCGGAGCTTCTGAGCATCCTGCCGAGCACCTTTGCGGATATGATCTCGCCCGGAAGGAACTCGGCGTCCTGCCTTGCATATCCGACGTACGGGATCACCGCGGTTACATCCTTGGTGTCCTCGCTTATCCTTGATATGAGGCAGAGCGCCCTGAACAGGTTGGTGTCCACGGGCGGATGGAGCGACTGCACTATGACCGCCCTCTCGCATCCGGCGGTTCTGCCCCCGAGCCTCATCTTGCTCTCCCCGTCGGCAAACACGCGCACTTCCGTGGTGATCAGCCTGGCGCCAATCTTTCCCGCTATGCTCTTGGCAAGGCCGTTCGAGGAGCCGCCCGATAACACGCACGTCCCTTTTCTCTGCGCCATATCGGCCGTATCCTGCACTGCATCTTAAATCTTGAGAGGGGCGTATGCGCGCGACCGGCCGGATGCCGCCTTTCCTACCTTGCATGCAACCTGTTGGCACCGCCGTCGCCGCCGCACCGCGGCATCATGAGCGGGCGCAAACCTAGTCCTCGCCCTCGCCGCGCCCGTCTGTGCCCGTGCCATACTCGTCGATCACCTTGTCCCTCTCCTTGTCGAGCGCCCCGATCTCTTCGGCCTCCCTCTTCTCGTCCCCTTGGTATACGGTCCTGATGGGCCACGGTATCCTGATGTCGTACCGCTTGAACTCCTCATACATCATGATCCTCATCTCCGTCGTCGTCTTGAACTGCGCGCCATAGTTGCGCACGTACACCCACAACGCAAAGTCGAGCGACGAGTCGTTAAAGTTCTGGAACCTGACGACCGGCTGCGTCACGTCCACGTGCAGGTCCTTGTCGCAGCCGCAGCTGGGCTTGTTCTGGTCCAGGTACGGGCACCGGTACTGCCTTACGAGGTGCTTGCCCTTGGGGTCGACTATCTCGCTCATTGCGCGCCTGCCCACCTTTGTCAGGATGGCCTCGACCTGCTTGGGGTCATTTAGGTACGACACCCCGACCTTTACGGTTGCGGGCACAAGCTGGTTCTCCTTTGTGTAGTTTATGATCTGGGACTCTACGAGGCTGCTTGTTGGGATGACTGCGACTGACTCGTGGAGCGCGTCCCTCACGTACGTGACAAGCGGCGTTATCCTGTGCACCAGACCGTTGTATCCGGACTCCAGCTGTATCCGGTCCCCCTCCTTAAAGACGCTGTCCTTTCTGATCCGCAGGTACGCAAAATAGTTCTTCATGGTCTCCTGCAGGGCCAGTCCCAGGCCTATCGAGAAGCCGCCGGTTGCCGTCGCGACCACGAACAGGTCCACGCCCCACCACCCGAGCACGCCCAGAATGGTCGCCGCAAAGAGCCCGATGGGCATGAGCTGCTTTATGGACTTTGGCAGCTCGTGCCTCTTCTTGGCCGCGTATCCGGGTGGGTGCGCGCTCGGAACGACGCTCTCGTATCCGCCAAGCCGCTTCTCCTCCCTCCAGAGGTCGATGGGATATATCTCCGCCACCTTCATGCCCGGCCTCAGCTTTATGCCAGACTGGTTGTTGCCGCTCGTGCAGTCGGTGTAATACTTTGCGTATTTGGCGCGCTCCGACTTCTTCCACTCCTCGAGCGGATTTTTTACCCTCTTTTCATACATGCCTATCGGGTTTCCCTTCGTAGTGCGGAACTGCTCAAGCTGCGCCATGCCCTCCTCCGTGCCCGTCAGCTTGCGGAACTCCTCGGCATCCATGCCCTCGGGGGCCTCCTTTGGCGGGGTCCACTTGTACAGTTTGTGGAAGAGGTCGCCGTCGTCGTCTGAAAACCCCCTCGTCTCAAACCACGCGTCAAAGTCGCCCTTCTCGTCGATCGTGCGGTCGCGCTTTGTCAGTATTATTGGAATCATCTGGGAGGCGGCATAGCCGATCACGATTATGGTGAACGTGTTGAGGATCTTGGCAAACGTCTCGCTTGCACTGAGCATGCCGTCGGCCGCTTGTCTCCCCGGATCTTCGGTCAGGACGTTGGTCTGCACGTGCACGTTTATGGCCGCAATCAGGACTATGGCTATGATGGGCAGCATGACGCTGCGCAGGAACTTCGATATGTGCGGCCTCTCGTAGTAGAACCTCTGCGTGGCCATCCACGAGGAGAACCTCTTGTATATGGCGACAATCCCTATTATCCCGGCCGTCATGATGATGAATGCAATCTGGAGCGCCTCTGAGGTGGCAAGCAGGTGCGGGACGGTCTCAAACTGCCCCGCCGTAATCTGTGACAGCTCCTCGCCGGCCATGTCACTTCCTTCCCCGACGCCGCGGCGCTCTTCTGGTTTCCGTCTCCACACGTGCTGGCATCATGATACTCAGAGGGATCATCCCTCATGCACGTTATATCATTTTGTCCCTCCCGTGCGTCATGTAACACGCATGCGCCCGCCTCGGCCGTCCACGCCGCCGCACGATTGTGGTATCCAGTAAATAGTTCCGCCTAGACTTTTGCATGCGTATCCCTCTCCA
>JAPPIP010000100.1:0-10327 GCA_028820595.1 Nitrososphaerota archaeon
GGGCCCCCAATTAACCCTTGAGATGATATGCGGGGGTTGCCGTTCGGCCACCTTGCCCACTCTCCCCCCCCCCCTCTCCTCCTCCCTCCCCCATGGCCGCACGCTGTTAGATGTTGTCCGCCGTTTTGGACGGGCCCGCGCCGTCGCAGGGCGGCACCCTTAGAGCAGAGCGGATTGTGGAATTATGCAATATGTTGTGCCATCGCGCACAACTTGGACACGCGGTTTATCCCCCCAGAACAGACAGGTGGGCCGGACTGATGCGCCTGATGATGCGAGCACCGGCTCATCTGACTACTACGACGGCCTTTGCCCATGGATGTATGGTGCAGTGGTACTCGTAGGTGCCCGCGCTCTCAAACGTGTGTTCGAACGATCCCCCGACCGCCATAATGCCGGAATCGAACTCAAGTGCCGCAGTCTCGCTGGAGGCGCCGCTCGTTACTGTGTGCAGCTCCGTGTCGTCGTTGTTCCATGTTACGGTGGCGCCCTTTCGTACTGTGAGGTCTTGCGGTATGTAGCAGATGCCCTCGGCCTCGCACCCTTGCAGAAACGATCCCTCCGCTATGGATATGACTGCCGACGGCGTATGTACCGGCTTGGGGCCTACGGACACGACGCTGAACATGATGAATGCCGCCATTGCGCCGATGACGATATACGTTATCCTGCGCGAACTAATCATAATGCGCATACGGTACTAGGGGATTTATGGGTTGTCCTTCTTTGGCCAACGTGCTGCATAGTTCCACAATCCGCTCCGCCCGGAGGGTGCGGCCCTGCGGCACGGCACAGGCCGCCCGACTGCAGTGCGCGGCCACGAGGCTTGCCGGCCATCTGGCAATCCCATCCCGTCCGGGAGGCCGACGAATTACGCAACACGCCAAGCACGGGGAAACGCCCGAACACGCATTTGAGAACGCGGGCACCTGTGAATGCCACTGCGTCCCGGCCCGTGGGCGGCAGGCACGTCGATAGTGCGCCGGCGCATACCACCACCACCACCACATCGGGAGAAGGAGATATGTCGTTGCAACCATTATTGCCGTTGTCATTATGATAATTAATGCCGTCCAACGTCACAACGCGGCAGAATCGGCCGTATCCCCCAAGCATGAAGAGCCGCGGCACCGGCTGTAGATTTATTATCAAGCAGTTAAAACGCAGGCTATGCGCTATTGGTGGCTCGGGATGGGAATCGCGCTTGCCATAACATGGTACGGGATGAACTACCTGTTGCCGTTCAAATAGGCGGCGGATTATCAGGCCGTACCGCGCCATGCAGGCATGGCGCAGCAAAAAAAGCCCATGTACAACTGCTGCTGCTGCTGCTGTTGCTGCTACACGGCGCCGTCCAGTCGTATCAGCCGGATTCCCGGGTGTCCGCATGCAAACCCGTGAATCTCCCCGGCGCCGAGCGTCACGCAGGAAGGCACTTTCCGAGCCGGTGGTGGTGGTGGTGGTGGATGGAACCGATCCCTCGTGAGGGCTCCAACTGGACGGGCGCCATTTTGGGGGGCTCGTGCCGGCGGGACGCTGTCCGTACTGGCAAAGAAGGTCGGACGGCGCCGACAAAGTCGATCGCTTTAAATTTGATCCAAAAACCTACTCTACGATTTGAAGAGGGAGTTCATTACCAAGAGGCTCAGGGGCGGGGCCAAGGCAGAGGACGGCGGCGCGGAGAGCCCCCAGAGGATCCAGAAGATAGAGGGCAAGAGACTGACATGGACGGATCTTGAGAACCCCGACAGGGAACGCCTGGAAACGATCGTAAAGGAGTACGGCCTCAACGAGCTCAACGTGGAGGATTGCCTCACAAAGTTCGAGCTTCCAAAACTTGACAGTTACGAGGACCACTTTTTTGTCATACTGCACTTTCCGCCGCTGGCCCAGAAGGGCGGCATCCTCAGGAACAGCCAGCTCTCTATGTTCGTCGGCAAGGACTTTCTGATTACGGTCCACCAGGGGGATCTAAAGCCGCTGACGGACCTGGTCAGGACCGCAAAGCAGGGGGGGCTTGACGCGTACAAGGGGGGCAGCCCGCTCAGCGGCCCCACCAGCATGCTGCTGCACACCATAATCGACGAGCTGGTGGACGACCTGATGCACACATCAAGAAAGATAATCGCCAACCTCGACGATCTCGAGGACAGGGTGTTTGATGAGAGCATGTCGGCCGCAAGGAGCATTGCCATGCTCAGGAGGGAGATCAACAGGCAGAGAAGAATTGCAAACCCGCTCAAAAGGTTCGTCCAGGAGATAGCAAAGTGCGTGCAAAAGTTCTCAGACGTAAAGGACGAGGACACGATGCTGCTGTACGACGACATAATAGACCACATAGACAAGGTGATAGAGACCCTGGAGGAGTCAAGGGAGACCATGGAGATCTACAAGGACACCAACTACGTGCTGAGCACCGAAAAGACAAACAAGGTGCTGAGCATGCTCACCATAATATTCACGCTCGCCATACCGGCCACCGTGATAGGCACGTTCTATGGGATGAACGTGAGCCTCCCGGGCGGCATTGCGGGCGCGTCCGGGGCGGATTCCGCGCTGGGCGCGTTCACGCCGTTTGTAATACTGGTGCTGGCGTCGATCATACCGGCCATACTCATGATTGCGTATTTCAAGCGGCGCGGCTGGATGACCAACTAAGAAAGGCGGCGCACGCGGCGGCCGCAGGCCCGCGCGTGGCTCTGGCGGGGGCGGCAGCAGGGCGCGGAGCATGCCATCTCGACGCGGGAGGGGAGGCAGGCGCGCGGCTACTGCGGACGCTCATGCAGCCCGACGCGCACCTTTGTAAGCGACAGGTCAAGCATGTCCGGCACGATTATCAGCAGTCCAGAGCCGTGCTCCACCCCGTGGCATGTCCCGGCAAAGCTGTTGTGGTTTGTGACGTGGCACCCCGGGCGCTCGTAGAACGCGGGAACCCCGCCGTCGCCCGACGAGACGTGGGCTGCCGCGTCCTCGGCGGACCTGACAAAGTACGCGTCAAATCCGATGTCCGGATCGTTTACCATTATGGCATAGTCGTACGTGGACTGCCCCGCCGCCCCGGATGCCACGCAGACGGGTATGATCTGCGCGTACCCGTCCCGCGCCAGCTCGGACTGCGCGTCAGGGCCGTACGCCGCGTTTGGCGCGTTCGGGAACACCATCACGTACGGATCGCCCGCGCCGGCCTCGGCAAACGCGTGCTCCACGTGCCCGGCCCCTTCCCCGTCCGGGCCACCGGCCTGCACGCCGCTTGCAACCTCCGACCAGCTGCGCAGCGCATCTGCGGCATACCTGTACGGGATTGGGCGCCACTGGGTCTCGCAGCCGCTGAACTCGTGCCGGAGCTCCACGTACGGCTTGGACTTCTGGTACTGTAGCTGGTTGCGGTTGTACGAGGTCAGCGGCGAGATGTCGTCAGGGTCCGCGGAGCCGGGCAGGTAGGCGGCCTCAGCGGCGGCCGCGGGGCCGGACCACACGTTTGTGACGTCAAACAGTATGTTGCCCGGATGGCTATCCCACCCCGGCTGCAGGTGCACGTACACCGAGTACTTGTTTATCGCGCGGTCGTACGCATACCCGAACAGCACGTGCCCGTAAAAGGCGTTTGCCAATACCAGGCCCAGCACGACTGCGGGGATCACCGCATACAGAATGCCCCTCATGCACCAGTTATGCGGCCGCGCATATATCAAGCAGGTGCGGGCCCGCAGGCACGCGGATCATATGATCATGGAACATGATAAATACAAGTTAATTCAACTCGTGACATGGTCAAGATCAGAATCCGAACTGGCAGGGGTACGGGCACCATAGAGGTCGACAACAACCCCCAAAAGTGGACGGGTGAGGAGTTTAAGAAGATCCAAGCGGCGCGCAAGAGTGCAGCCGGTGAGAGGACGATCACGTCCGGCAGGGGAACCGGCTCCAGAAAGCTCAAGGACGTCCCAGAACCAAAGAGCAGGCCAAAGTACAAGGGCAGCATGAGTGCCGGCAGGGGAACCAAGTCCAAGTCCTCAAAGTAGCATTCGTGCAAACCACTTTTTCATTTTCTGAGGGCGGGCATCCCCACGCATGCGCGCGGTTCAGGACTTTGCAAGCCGGACTGCAGTCCACGCGTCCGGAAAGACGAAGACGGCGGGGGCAAAGCGCGTACGACAATGCGGCAAAATCAGGACCCGTGACGTCAGCTAGGAGGATGATCCCTGGCCGGTCAGCTTTGCCCAGTCGGCAAGAAAGTTGTCCAGCCCTATCTTCGTGAGCGGGTGGTGCAGCATCTTTTCAAGCACGGCCGGGGGCAGCGTCACGACGTCGGCGCCCAGCATTGCGGCCTCCTTTACGTGCACGGGATGGCGCACGCTTGCCACCAGTATCTGGGTCTCAAAGTCATAGTTCTGGAATATCCCCACCAGGTCCTCGATCAGCTGCATGCCGTCGTGGCCCGTGTCGTCGATGCGCCCTATGAACGGGCTCACGTATCTGGCGCCCGCCTTGGCGGCCAGTATGGCCTGGTTTGTGGAGAACACCAGCGTGACGTTCACGGGAATGCCCTCAGATGACAGGCGGCGGCATGCGGCCAGGCCGTCGGGGGTCATGGGCACCTTCACCACCACGTTGTCGCCGTACCGGCGCAGCCTGCGCCCCTCCTCGACCATCGCGTCGCTGTCGGTGGCCACCACCTCTAGGCTGACGTCGCCCTTTATCACGTCGGATATCTCTGCCATTGCGCCGGCCGGATCGCCGCCGGCCTTTGCAAGCAGGGACGGGTTTGTCGTAATGCCGTCCACGAGTCCCATGTCGTTGTACTTTTTGATGAGCCTGATGTCGGCCGTGTCAAGAAATATCTTCATCTCTCAGGCAACCTCTCGAGCGCGCCTGCCTGCTGCGCCATATTAAACGGTGTGATCCCGTGCTTTTGCAGGAGGAGGGGCACCTCCGCGTCGCGGGCCGACTCGCCGAACGCGTCGAGCGCGCCGATGCGCTTTATCGGGACCGGGTACGACTCGGACACTGACTCGGCCACTGCCGAGCCCATCCCCCCTATGATGTTGTGCTCCTCGGCGGTGAGTATGCGGCCCGTCTGGCGCGCCGCCTTTTCAAGCGCGCGCCCGTCGATAGGCTTTACCGAGAACATGTCAAGGACGCGGCAGGACATCTGCTTCTCGCGCCGCAGCAGGTCGGCGGCCTCGAGCGCCATGCTGACTGTAATGCCGCATGCGGCTATCGTGCAGTCCGAGCCGTCGCGCAGGACGTTTGCGCGCCCCGCCTCAAACCGTTTGTCGGCGGCGGCGCCATTATTATGATCGTCATCGTCATATACGAGCGGCGTCTTTGAGCGAGCCATCCTCATGTAGAACGGGCCGTATTCTGCGGCCATCATGCGCGTCAGG
Source organism: Nitrososphaerota archaeon (assembly GCA_028820595.1). GTDB lineage: Archaea > Thermoproteota > Nitrososphaeria > Nitrososphaerales > Nitrosopumilaceae > Nitrosopumilus. The sequence goes on from JAPPIP010000100.1 coordinate 5,388, forward strand.
GCCGAGACTGCCACGGTGTCGGCGGGGATCATGACCCGGAAGTTTGGGATCGTCCTCATTATCGAGATGTCCTCCAGCTGCTGGTGCGACCCGCCGTCGGGGCCCACCGAGAGGCCGCCGTGCGAGGCCACCAGCTTCACGTTGAGCCCGCCGCGGCCGCCGGGCGACGGGTACGCCACGTTGTTGCGTATCTGGTCCACCGCGCGCCCCGGCAGGAATATGGCGTACGTGCTTGCAAACACGGTCTTGCCAGACGCGGCAAGCCCCGCCGATATCGTGACGAGGTTGCCCTCCGCGATCCCGACGTTGAAGAAGCGGTCGGGAAACTCCCTGCCGAACTTGGAGGTCTTCAGGGAGTCCGTCGTGTCGGCCCCCATCACCACGACGTCCGGGTTGCCCCTGCCCTCGCGTATCAGGGCCTCGGCGTACGCGGTGCGCATGTCAGTCAGGACGGGCTCATCTGGCAACATAACCCGCCTCCTGCGCGATTGTCCTGACCTCGGCCGGCCTGGCGCCCACCACGTGCAGGTTTATCCAGCGCTCCACGAGGTCGCTGCCCCCGAGGCTGTCGGCCAGGTCAAGCAGCATCCTCCGCCTCGCGGTCGCGACTGCCTGCCTGAACCCGCGTATGGACGCGCGCACGTCCGGGGTCGACACGATGGCGCCGCCGCCCACAAAGGCGCGGGCGCCGTCGGCAAACACCGACGCCACGTTCTCAAGGTTCACGCCCCCGTCGGCCTCCACGTACCCGGCAAAGCCGTTGTCCGCGAGCGCGGGCATGAGCCGCGCCATCTTCTGGTGGGTCGACTCGATGTACTTTTGGCCCGACCTGCCGGGCACCACCGACATCACTATGATCTGGTCTATCCTGGGAAGGAACCCCAGCGACCACTCCGGAAGCTCCGTGTCCGGGTTGATTGCAAGGCCCACGCCCACTCCGTTCTCGCGCAGCATGTCTGATATCTCGCCGAACGTGTCGACGTCCGTGACCTCGGCGTGCACCGTAACTATGTCGCTGCCGGCGTCCACGTACTGGCGCACGTGCCTGTGGGGCTCCTCTATCATGAGGTGCGTGTCAAACGGGATCAGCGTGAGCGGCCTCAGCTCCCTTACCTTTTCGTGCAGGAACGTCCTGTTCGGGACGAACCTGCCGTCCATCACGTCGAGGTGGATGTAGTCGGCCCTGCCCTCGGCGCACCGGACTACCTCGGCGGCCAAATTCGTCATGTCGCCGGCTATTATCGACGGCGCTATTATCGACTGGGACTCCAGCTCCGCGTCGATTATCGGCACCATGTCCCTTGCGGGCGCCTTGCCGTGCCACTGGGGGTTGTCCTCCATGTGCTCTACGGACTTGCCCTTTATGGTGCGCGATATGATTATGGTCGGGGCACTCCCGTGCGCCCGGGCCCTCTTTATGGCGTCGTCAACCTGCTCTATGCGGTGCCCGTCAATCTCAATCACGTTCCATCCGAACGCGCGCCACTTGTCGCCCGTCCTCCACCTGTCCCGGTTAAGCCACATCGCGGATATCTCCTCGGCGTCCCCCAGCCGGGAGTCAAGCGGCATGACGCGCTCCGTGTACGAGTCCTGCTGGATAAAGTTACGGTCGAGGAACACGGTCAGGTTGTCCACCCCGTACTTGGAGGCGGCCATGGCGGCCTCCCATATCTGGCCCTCGTCGGACTCGCCGTCCCCGATTACCGCGTACACGCGGCAGGGCCTAGAGTCCAGGCGGGCCGCGAGCGCGACCCCCACGGAATACGAGAGCCCGGTCCCAAGCGAGCCGCCGCAGAACTCGACGCCGGGGCACTTTAGGTCCGGATGGCCCTGGAGCCTGCTTCCAAACGCCCTGAGCGTGTCAATCTCGGACTCTGCAAAGTACCCGGCCACTGCCATGTTCGAGAACAGCCCGGGCGCCGCGTGCCCCTTTGAGAGGACGAGCCGGTCCCTGTCCTCCCACTGCGGGTTGCGCGGATCGTACCGCAAGTGCTTGTAGAACAGGCAGCCCAGTATCTCGGCCATGGAGAACGAGCCGCCGGGGTGCCCGGAGCCGGCGGCCGCGGTGCCGCGTATGACAAGCTTGCGGGCCCGCAGAACCTTTGAACGTATCGTACAGTAATCCAGCCCCATGCAGTCACTCACACCCCAAATTGAATAAAAATCTACTCGAGTCAGAAGACGGCAGGACGCGGCGGGGGATGCGCCGCGACTGCGTCAGAGGGGTTGCCGTGGCACAGTCACTGTGATCGCCGTACCGTCGCAGGCAGCCATCACAGCAGGTACAGGCCCGCGGCGCGACGCGGGCGGCGGCACATACTCCAAATAAAACAGGCCTGTCACGGCGCCCCCAACATGTCACGGACGCCGTCGGGCATGGACAACCACATCAGGGTTACCACCTTCTTCCAGCACGCCGGGATATCGGCGGTGCTGATGTTCATGCCGGTGATAGCAAGCGGCGTGACCGACGCGATATTTGAGATCGGCATCATAGTGGCGTCATTCAGCATGGCGCAGATAGTCTCCGAAGTGTACTTTGGGCGGCTGTCTGACAAGCGGGGCCACCGCCTCCTGTTCATAAGGGCCGGGTTGGCCGCGTGCGCCATAGTGCACGCCCTGCACTATTTTGCAGACGACGCGCACATGCTGCTGCTTGCAAGGATCGCGGCGGGGGTGGCCACCGGCGTGATGATCCCGCCCCTGCTCGCGTATGCGTACGAGGCGGGCCGGCACAAGAAGAAGGTGGCGTCAGTCGTGTCGTTCCACGCCCTGGGGTGGCTTGCCGGCATAGTGGCCGCCGGCATTGCAAACGACACGGACCTGATATTCCTTGCCAGCGCGGGCCTGTTTGCGGCGGGGCTTGCAAGCTCCTCAAGACTGTCCGATACGAGGCCGCCGAAGGAGACGGCTCCCGGCACCACCAAGCGGGTCATAAAGAACAACAGGTTCCTGTTCCTCGCGCTGCTCATGAGGCACGTGGGGGCCGTCGCGGTCTGGACCGTCCTGCCCCTGATACTGACCGAGTCCATGGGCGCCGAGCTCTGGCAGGTCTCCGTGGTATACGTGGCAAACACGGCGACGGCGTTCGTGGTGATGAATCTGATGGCGTTCCGCATACACATCTCAAACGTGACAAAGTTCAAGGCCGGAATAGGGATGACCGCGTTCGTGTTTGTGGGGCTGGCCATGATCGACCAGTGGTGGCAGGCCATGCCGTTCATGGCCCTAGTGGGGTTCACGTGGGCGTTCCTGTACGTGGGGGGCAGCTTCCACCTCATGGACAACAACCCCAAGTCCACCAGCACCGGCATCTTCAGCAGCACGATATCAATCGCGGCCGTGATCGGGCCCGTGGCGGCGGGCGCCATAGCGCTCGCATACGGGTACGTGGCCGTGATGTACTTTGCCATCATTGCAATAGTGGCCGGGTTTGCAATGGCGGTGAGGATACCCAATGCGGTCGGCGCTGCACCGCCGGCAGAATAAGGGTGCAGGCGACGTCACGCATGCTGCAAGTCCACCGCGTCAAGTCCGCGGCCGCGCGCGCCAAGCATCATACAGGGCGCACGCCACGGGGCGCAAGGCAGTCCGAAGAGTCACCGGCCCGGCCCCAGGTACGATCTGCGCAAGCCCCCCGCCACAACCGATTACCATTAAATAACTACCGCAAAGCCCCACGGCATGGACAGGCGCAAGGGGACCGGCATCATGATATTTTCGCTGTCAATTGCCGGGTTCTTCGTATACGCGTACCTGCTGATGCTCTCAGAGTGGAGCCCCATAATACAGCAGCTCTCCATGCTGATGATAGTCGGGGGCATACTGGGGGTGATAGCGTGGATAGGGTACGTGACGGCGACTACACGCGCCACGTCGGCCACGATAACCTCCTACGATGACGCAGGTGGCGTGGACGGGAATGGCGGCGATGGTGATGGCGGCGGCAGCGGTGACAAAGGCAAAGACGGGAAAAGCGGCAGCGGCAACACCCCCTAGCCCTTGCGTATCACCGCGTCCACCACGGTCTGGTAGTACCGCGGCCCCACGGCCCTGACTATCCTCGAGCCCAGTATCTCAGAGCGCACGGGCGCCACGTCCAGATAGTGCCGCTCGGAGAGCGCGGCCGCGTCCCCCTTGGAGTCCGAGTGTATGTGAGAGTAGTAGTGTATGACGCCGCCGTCGGCAGTGGCCCGGACCGCCGAGCCCAGAAACTCGTCGGACCTCTCAGGCAGCAGCATGAGCGTCCTGTCGCACGTGCCGTCGAACCTGTCCTGAACCACCTGCGAGGCCTCGCCGCATATCGGGATCACGCGGCCGGCCATCTTGCGCCCCTTCTTCCTGTTCTTGCGCCCGTAGTGCTCGTTAAGCTCCACGTTCCTCTCGCACAGCTTTGACGCGACGGGGTTCGAGTCTATACTGTATACGGTGCATGCCGCGTTCATGGCGGCAATCACGGAGAACATGCCGATGCCGCCGAACATGTTCAGAACGGACTCACCGCCCCGCACGAGCGAGGCTATGCGCTCCCTCTCGTGCGAGAGCCGGGGCGAGAAGAACGCGCCCTCCACGTCCACCACGAACCGGCAGCCGGACTCCCTGTACGTGGTGGCGGTGTCGTCTACCCCCGCTATGAGCTCCAGCTTGCGCGTGCGGTACTCGCCGTCGACTGCAGACGCCTGGCAGAACACGCTCCTTACGATCTTTATCTCGTCGAGCAGCGCCCTGCCGATCTCAAACCTCCTTCCAAGCAGCGTATCCGGTATGCGCACCACGACTATCTCCCCTATCTGGTCGAACGCGGACACGAACTCGGCCGCCTCCGACTCGGTCAGGACGTTTTCCAGCGCTCGCTTCAGCATGCGGGTCATGGTGCGTCACGGGGCGGTGGCCGCCGGGCGCAATATGGACGAACCGGCGCGTGCACGGGGCGGCGGTGG
>JAPPIP010000100.1:10427-18368 GCA_028820595.1 Nitrososphaerota archaeon
GCGGGCCGCGTCACGCATAGTAGAACCTTCCCTCCGTCTTCTGTGACTTGTCAAGCCTGCTGCCGGGCTTGTTGACGCGCGGCCGCATGCTCCTCTCGTCCCGCCTAAACGACATGTCAAGTGAGCTGAGAAATCGGTTCATTGCCTCCTTTTTGGGCATGGGCCCCGTCGCCTCCCCCCGGACGCCCGGCTCGCCGTCGAATATTATCATGCTGTCGGATATCAGATCCATGAGCTGCAGGTCGTGGTCGATGATTATCGCGGACTTGCCAAACGACCTGACGAACTTTTGTATGAACTTTGCAAGCGCTATCCTGTCCTCCACGTCAAGGAAGGCCGACGGCTCGTCGAGCGCGTACAGGTCCACCTTCTGCAGCAGGCACGCGGCGACGGCCACCTTCTGCAGCTCGCCCCCGGAGAGGTGCGAGACGGCCTTGTTGTACAGCTTCTTGACGCGCAGCGGGTCGATGATCTGCTCCTCCTCCATGCTCCCCTCGATCGGATCCCCGTTTGCCTCAGACAGCACGGATACGACCTCGGCGTCCGACGAGGAGCCCTGCAGGTACTGGGGCTTGTAGGCCAGCTTTATCTTCGAGTCCACCGCGCCGGAGTCGGGCTTCTCTGCGCCGGCAACCATCTTCATCATCGTGGTCTTGCCCAGCGCGTTTGCCCCCATCACCCCCAGGATCTCGCCCTTGCGGACCCGACCCGGCTCCACGCTCACGGAGAACGACTCGTACCTCCTCTCAAGGCTTGGATAGGACACTATGACGTCGCCCGTCACGAACGCGTCGTCAGGCTGCGACGCGGACGACGCGTCAAACGAGAACTTTTTGTCCCTGAACCTGACGTTCTCGGAGGGCAGGTACCCCTCAAGGAAGACGTTGACGCCCACCCTGGTCGAGAGCACGCTTGACACTATACCGTACGCGGCGGGCTCCCCGTAGACCACCTCGATGTAGTCGCTCAGAAAGTCAAGCAGCGTCAGGTCGTGCTCCACGACCATCACGCTCCTGCCGATCTTGGCCAAATCCTGTATGACCCTGGCCACGCCGATCCTCTGGAACACGTCGTTGTACGAGGAGGGCTCGTCGAAAAAGTAGAACTCGGCGTCCCTTGACGCGGCGACTGCGACTGCCACCCGCTGCAGCTCGCCCCCGCTGAGCTCCGACAGCCCGCGGTCCACGGAGTTTGCGAGGTCCAGGTCCCGGATCATCTGGCGCGCGACCCCGCGCTGGTCGTACTTTGCAATCAGCTCCGACGCCGTTCCCTCAAAGGCCGACGCCAGCATGCTGACCTGCTGCGGCTTGATGGAGAATGCGGCGTCGCCGCGCATGATGCGCTCAAAGTGGCCCTTCAGCTCGGTGCCCCCGTAATACTTGAGAATCTCGTCCCACTGGGGCGGATCCTCGTACCTGCCCAGGTTGGGCATTATGTTCCCGGACAGTATGCCCACGATGGTGCTCTTCCCCATGCCGTTGCGGCCCAGCAGGCCCATCACCTCTCCCTTCCTTGGGACGGGCAGCCGGTACAGGCGGAACGAGTTGGGGCCGTACTGGTGGACCTTGTCGGACGCCAGCTCCTCGGCGAGGTTTACTATCGTAATGGCCTCAAACGGGCACACCTTGACGCAGATGCCGCACCCGTTGCAGATGTCCTCGTCTATGCGGGCCTTTTTCGTGCCCTCCTCGTCCAGCGTGATGCAGTCGGCGCCGGACTTGTTGACGGGGCAGTACTTTATGCACTCCAGCCCGCACTTGCGCGGCTGGCAGAGGTCGGTGTCAAGGACGGCCACCCTGTGTGTCATGAACGTGTGTGGAGCGGCCTCGCTTTATACTTGCGTACGCCCGTACGTGCCACGGGACGGGATCCGTTACGTTAATAGGCAGGCGTAAGGTACGCGGGCCAAGCCGGCCATAGCGTCAGGGCGCGACCCAATCCCGTTCCGAACTTGGAAGTCAAACCTGATGTCGCTGTTGTGCTACTAAGATGCGAGAGCCCTTGGGAAGCAACAGTGCTGGCATTTTCATCATCATTATCTTGTCACCGCCACCATTGTAACCGCCGCAAGGCACACGGTTAATATCGGCCGCGCGCGCCGCGCATGCCATGGGGCCCATGTGTTCTGTATGCGGCGAACGGTGCGACAACGATATCAGGCTGCTCAACCACATGATGGAAAAGCACGGCTGGAGAAACCCCAACGTGGGCAAGCCGGACAGGAACAGCCGCGGGTACTAGTTGCGCGCGTCGGAGCTCACTGCCCAAGCAGGTGGTCCATTACGAGCCGCAGCCCGAACCCCGTGGCCCCCTTTGACTTGTAGGAGCGCGACTTTGTGGACGTCTGCGTCCAGGCCACCCCGGCTATGTCCAGGTGCACCCACGGCGTGTCCTCTATCGCGTTTCTCAGAAAGGCGGCCGCCACAATGGTGCCCGCGGCCCTCCCGATCCCCATGTTCCTCATGTCGGCGACGGGCGACTTTATCATGTCCATGTAGTTCTGGTCAAGCGGGAGCTCCCATACCGACTCGGAGGTGCGCGCGGCAGACTGCCTGATTGCGTCCGCCAGGCCCGGATCGTTTGAGACCATTCCCGCCACGTCGTTTCCCAGCGCGACGATGCACGCTCCGGTCAGCGTGGCAAAGTCGATTATCTCCCCGGGCTTGTGGTGGCGCTCCCCGTATGCAAGGGCGTCTGCGAGGATGAGCCTGCCCTCCGCGTCCGTGTTCAGTATCTCCGCAGTCTTGCCGCTGTACAGCCGTATGATGTCGCCTGGCCTGTACGACTCGCCGCCGGGCATGTTCTCCACCGCGGGAACTATGCACACGATGTCGGTTCTCAGCCGCAGCTTGGTGGCCGTCCTGATTATTCCAAGGACGGTGCAGCCTCCGCACTTGTCAAACTTCATCTCGTCCATGCTGGCCCCCGGCTTGAGCGATATCCCGCCCGTGTCAAACGTGACGGCCTTGCCGACCAGGACAATCGGCCCGGCGGCTGCGGCGGAGGCCCGACCGCTCCGGCGGCCCGAGGCGCCCCTGTACTCGAGTATTATCAGCTTGGGCTCGTTCTTGCTGCCCTGCCCCACCGCCGTGATGCCCCCAAAGCCGCGCCTCTTGAGGGCGCCCTTTGACACCACGGTGCACCTGAGGCGGCTGTCCTTTCTGGCGATCCCGCGCGCAATGTCGGCAAGCGTCTGGGGGGTGCACTCGTTTGGGGGCAGGTTTGCCACGCTGCGCACGAACAGGTTGCCGTCGGATACCACAGAGGACGTCCGCACCGCCTTCGATACGTCGTCAAGCGTCTCCCCCTTCTTCTCCTTCTTCTTTGGCGGGTCGTCGCACACTATGACCAAGTCTGGGCCTGCCGCGTCCCCGGCCGAGAGCACCTCGGAGACCAGTCCCGATCTAGTGACGGGCGGAGAGGAGCCGCGAGTCGCGCCCGCGCGGTTCTGTCCGCCGTGCGCCCCATTACCGCTGCTGCTACCGCCCTCTGCGCCATATCCGAAACCGCCGTCGCCGTCGCCGTCGTCGCCGATGTCACAGTCGTCATCGCCTGCGCCCTTGAATCTGTCAAACTTGTATGTGGCCATCTTCGATCCCTCCACAATGGCAGAGGCGGTCCCGGCCTGCGTGGAACCGGCTCCAAGCCGCGGCACCACGACGGCAAACTCCCCAAGCTTTAGCTCTGTTGCCTTTTTTGCAATCTTTCCGGACACGTGGCGCACCGCGTCGTACGTGGCGTCCTTGCGGCTTCCAAGCCCCGCGACAAGCAGGCGCCTTGCCGGCCTTCTGGACGGGACCGGAATCACGGCAATCCTGCCCTGCTTGCCTGCCACGTCCCGGGCAGTCTGTCTCAGGGCCGATGCAAGATCCTTGTCAGATACAGCATTGCCGCGCCCGCCCGCGCTCACAAAGCGGGGCAGTCCCTTGTCATCAGAGAACGCAAACCCGCACAACATCTCAACCCCGGGCTTGGCGGATCCAGATACCCTTACCTTCACACCGAACGGGCCTGGTACGGCCATTTTAGATGTTACGGATACGTCACGGACGCAGCATGATTGCCACGGGGCGAGGCGCCGTCGCCGTCCATATCACGCAAAAAGATCAGTTCATCTCGAGGGACATCAGGTACGCGTCCTCCCCGTCCTTGTAGTACGCGCCAAGCCTCTGCCGAATCTCAAAGCCAAGATCCTCGTACAGCTTCACGGCGCCGGTGTTGCTGCACCGCACCTCCAGGTAGAACTCGTCGCACCCGCGCATTGCAACACCCTTTGTGGCCTCCTCGACCAGGGCCCGTCCGATCCCGCCCCTGCGGTACCGATCAAGCACGGCGACGGACACCATGTGCCCCTTCTTGACAAAGCCCAGCCTCTTAAAGTTGGAGAAGCCGTGCTCGATCTTGCACATGATGTACCCGACGTGGCGGCCGTCGGCCTCGGCCACCAGGAAGGCCTCCGGCAGCTCCGAGAGTATGGCCTCGTAGAAATAGTCCGAGTAGTGCTCCGGCAGCGTCCGCAGGTTGACCTCCATCACGGGGACTATGTCAGATACGTCGGCCCTTCGTATGCTACAGTCTCCCACGCTTCTGAGGATCACCTGCATGCGCGCAAATTGGCGGCGACGATATTTAATTCAAGTCCGTTCCGGCAAGCAAGAGACAATAAGAGCCGCACCGCCCACATTTGACATGGACGGGGAGGACGGGCCGCACGCGGCCGTCATACAGATGGTGCACTCCACGTTTACGGTCGACTCGATGACAAAGACGGAGTTTTCCCTCGAGTTTAGCATAAGCGACATTTCAGTAAGGGAGAAATTCGAGGGGCTGGCCAAGGCGCTGGAGGGTACCGGATACGTCGCAAGGCTGGTAGAGTCAGGCGGCTCACGCCACATCATCGTGCAAAAGTTCTACAAAAAGGAGAAGGGCGGCAGGATACTCAACTCGTCGTGGACGCCGCGGCTGCTCTTCGGCGTCGTGGTCACATTCGTAATGATCGACGGGTTTTATCGCACGGCCGGCACCAACACCGTAATCGAGATAGGCGACCCGCTCAGCATGGCGGTCATATACACGCTGGCGCTGCTCGGCATACTCGGGGTGCACGAGGCAGGGCATCTCGTCGCCGCGCGCATGCACGGCCTGAAGACGACGTGGCCCTACTTTATACCGGGGCTGCCGGTGATCGGAATCCCCACGTTTGGCGCGTTCATCCAGTCAAGGGGCCTGACGATAAACCGCCCCATACTCTTTGACGTGGCCATAGCGGGCCCCGTGGCCGGGCTTGTGGTCGCCGTCATGGTGTCCGTGTACGGCGCGTACACGGCCCCCGTCATAGCAGACGACGTGGCCGCCGGCCTCTTCGAGTCCAAAGCGCTCGGCGAGTGGAACCTGGGCGAGCCCCTCCTGATGACGGCAAGCCTGGCCGCGTTCGGCAAGGGGGTCGAGGGGGGGGAGGTGATAATGACGCCCATACTGTTTGCGGCGTGGATAGGGTTCCTGATCACGTTTCTCAACCTGCTGCCCGCATGGCAGCTCGACGGGGGGCACATGGCAAGGACGCTGATGGGCCAGAAGTTGCACAGGTACGCCACCTACGGGAGCCTCGCGGTGCTCGTCATACTGGGATACTGGATAATGGCGGTGCTGATACTGTTCATGAGTTCGCGCAACCCGAGCGCCAGCCCCCTGGACGACGTGTCGGAACTCCCGTCCAACAGGAAGGTGGCATACCTGGGGATAGTGGCGCTCGCGGTACTGTGCGCCCCGATCCCGTCGGGCATCCCGCTACTACCTTAGCAGCAGGCGCGACCCGTCCATAACGACTGAGGCCTTTTGCCGCGCGCCCTGCGTCTTTTTGAGGTATGTGACGGACTCCTGCATGCCCCCGAGCGAGACCAGCCCGAGCCTCTTGGTGTACATCTCCGGCAGTACCGAGACAAGCGCGACCTGGCACCGCTTCTGCACCTCCCGCAGGAACAGCAGCTCCTCCATGCCGTCCACGTATGTAGACGGGTTGGGGAGCTCCTCCGGCTGCAGCACCCCCTCCACGCGCATCCGGATCGCGTCCGGTCCCAGGCCGCGCGCGCACTCGGCCACCAGCACGAGCAGTCCGCGGTCGCGCACAGCCTGGTGGCAGTTCCACACCGAGGAGAGGGCGTCGCCGAGCGTGGCGTTGCTTGACGCCTTGCCCGTGCTCGCAATCAGGGTCCTCTGCCGCTCCACGTCCAGCATAAAGCCGGACTCGAGTGACGCGGAGGCCTTTGCGGCGGTCTCAGACGGGTGCCCGGTGAAGATGTCAGATATGCCGCCCGAGCTTGCCACTATGTCGATCCCGCCTATCTCGAACCGGTCGGCAAACTTTACCGCCTCTGCAAAGCTTCCGGTCCGGCGGCCCGGCGACGGCATGTTTCCGTCGCGCTTTGCGTACGCGGCAAGCATACCGTCTGATCCGAACCGGCGAAGCAGCCGGGTCGACACGGTCTCGTACCCGAACAGTCCGTCAAACTCGGCCTCGGCCACAAAGATCAGGTTGCGATTTTTTCCGGCCGCGTCGAGGCCGGCCGCATCTCCTGCGTTGTTGTCGCTGCCGCTGTCGCCGTTGCCGCCACCGCGGCCGGCATGGCCATGCCCGCCTCCGATCACATCAGCAGAGAACTCGGCCGCCACGCTTCCCTCCGGCAGTCCGGGCTTTATGGCAGGCAGGATGTCCCGGTCGGCCAATATGCCGGGAAACTGAGCCGCCCGCTGTTCGCACATCATGAACACGGAGGACACCACCTGCCGCACCGCCTGCGAATCGTGCAGCAGGACCAGATCGAATGGTCTTGCCACATCGATGTCACGCAGGATATCGGAGATCTCGCCGGGCTCTAGCTGGCGCGGAGCGGAGATGTGGTCTCTTGCGCGCGCCATGCTGGTGGCGACGGTGGTGTCGGCGACAGAAACGCCATCGTATGCTTTGCCGCCGGCGTCTCCGTCACTGGCACTGTCATCGATACCATCAATACTGCTGCCGCCGGCACCTGCGCGGCCGTCGGTGTCGTTGTCAGACAGGGCGTCGGTTCCGACATTGTTGTCGGCGGCGGATTCAGTAGGCGTGCCGTGATCCGAGCCGACATCTCCATCGCCGTGGTCCGTGCTGTCTCCATCGCCGTCACCACCGTTACTATCATTATTATCATCATCGTCATAATCATCACCGCCGTTACCATCATCTCCAGCGGAGTCAGGCGGCATCACAGACTCCTCGCCAAGGCTTCCGACCTTGCTTACCATGCTGTTGTCGCTGCCGCTACCGCCCGAATTGATCGTCTCCTCCAAGTTCTCGGCCATTATCTCCAGGACCACCTCCGTCGCCCCGTAATTGAGCCATATCTCTGGCATGGCTAAATGCGGCACATGCTAAAATAAATCTCTGCGGTTGGGACGCCCCACAGCAGCACAACCACGCCAGTGTCCGTCCATATAGCAGCCTGCTCAGACAAATGCCTTTACATCATCATCTCAGACATAACTCTGATTCTTCATCGCGGCCGTCGTGCCTGCGCATAACCGTCTTAAAAGACTAATCATGCGTGCAGTGCGGCCAAGTTGCCGGGGCGTGCCGCGCATACGCGAGTCCGGATCGTCAGAATTGAGTGGGCCCGAAGGGGCATGAGGAACAAACTGAACATCTTACTGTATCCAGCAAGACCGAATCAAAACGAAATACGCGCGATGGAGGATCAGGCCAAGGACTGAGCACCAAACGCTCAGCAACCCAGTCCACCAAACCTGCCGCTTGTGCGCCCGAGTCCAAAGAGACTCCGCCGCCAGCGACGGATAGTACGGATCAAAAAAAGCGCCTTGAATCAAGCCGGTGGCCTCGAAGCTGGAACAGGATGACAGAAAATCCCCCAAAGCTGCTGCTAAACGATCCCGACGTAAGGCGGTGGCACG
>JAPPIP010000013.1 GCA_028820595.1 Nitrososphaerota archaeon
CCAATCCCCCCCCCCCGGCTGCCCGGGCCACCGGGCGGCGGCGTTGGCCGCTCCGCCCGTTTAAAAACACCCCCCCCCCCCCTGTGCCATGAAAGGCGCGTTCGGGCCGGCGGCGATCGTAACATTGGTCATAATCGCGGCGGCGCTTGCCGCATTGGCCCCCGCACAGGAGGCCGACGCGTACTTTCAAAGCGGCGGCGACACCAAGCTGAAGGTGCCGAACAAGGCCTCAGTTAGCCTGAACTACCCGGTGCAGGGCGACCGTCTCGTGGCCACCGTAACGCTGGACGCGGCCGCGGCCGTCGAGATGAAGTTTGTGGCGGAGGTGCGCGAGTGCGTGGTTCTCGGAACCTTCAAGAGCTACCAGACCGGCGAGAGGTGGCAGAAGAACATGTGCTCCGAGAGCAACAGCACGCGCCACGCGAGCCTGCAGGCCTACCACAACGGCACCGGGAGCCCCGGCGCGGACCCGCCCGCCACGGGCTACTCGGACATCGAGATGTTCCCGTACTACGACCAGAGCATACGGAACGGGATCGGGGGCGCCCAGAAGACCGGCAAGTACTGGGTGGCCACGTACAAGACGATAACCATACCCGCGGGCAGTGAGTCCGGCACCGCCGAGTGGGCGACGCGCGCAAACGGCGACACGGACGCAGAGTCCATACTGGTCATGGTGCATCCCATGGGCCCCGGCGAGTACAAGTTCCACAGCGAAAACGGCACCGCAAAGTGGCACGACGGGGACGATCCCCAGTACGCGGGCGAGTACGGGGGCAGGCACTTTTGGCAGACGAAGATCGCGGGCGATCTTCCCGTCGCGTACATCCGCACGAATTATTTATCCGTCATCGAGGAGGGGGCAGTAACATCAATCATTGTTGCTCTTAGCCATGCAACACCTAATAATTTTAATATCTATACTTTTTGGGCTGAGGACGGTGACTTTCATAAGCTGAGATATCAACTGGGCGAGCGGGTTTCTACTATGAGCGCAGGTAGTACTAGTCGAGTCGTGAGTTGGTCCACTAGTGATGACAGTGTAGACGAACCCGACGGCAGCGTCACGGTCACGCTACTTCAGAGATCCGGATACGTGGTCGGATACCCGTCCAGCGTCACGGTCCAGATACTGGACAACGACGATCCTGTGGGGTCGTTCAGCCCGCCGCCCGTGCCGGCAGTCTCAATCGGGCTGGCAGGCGGCGGCGCCGAGGGCGACCCCGTCTCGTTCGGCATCGGCGCAACCCCCGCCCCCCGGTCGCCCTTGCCGGTCAACGTCACCCTTTCGGGCGCCGGGAACGTGCTCAACGCCTCCGACGCGGGCTGGCGCATCGTGGAGATCCCGCCGATCGGCTCGTATACGCTGGAGGTCCCGACCATAGACGACGGCGTCGTGGACGTCAACAATGTTACGCTCACGATAAACCCCGGAGCCGGCTACACGCCGGGCCAGTTTGCAAGCTGGACCGTGGACGTCCAGGACGCCGGCGCCGGCCAGGAGCTGGTGCAGCCGCCCGTGTACGACAAGCTCGCCCGGGCGCAGGATCTGACGGCAGTCGCCATAGACCCGGCCCTGATTGCAAACGTGACCGCGATGGCCAACCAGACGCAGCACGGCGACGCGCACGTGGAGAGGTGGAACCGCGTGCTGGCCGCGTTCGGCGAGATCTCGCACGACAGCCCGACGACCGCGGCGGAGGCCCGCGCCAACTCCGAGAAATACAGCAGCCCGCTGTGGCCCCTGATAGCAGACGTGCTGGCGCTGCTAGAGGCGGCGGCAGAACAGGACGGGCCGCAGGCGCCGCCGGACGTACCGACCGAGCCGGACGCCATAGACCCGGCACTCGTCGCCAAGGTGAGGGCGCAGGCGTCCCAGGTGCAGCACGGCGACGCGCACGTCGACCGCTGGAACAGGGTGCTCGCCGCCTTTGGGGACATCACGCACGACAGCCCGATGACCGCGTCGGAGGCCCGCGCCAACTCCGAGAGATACAGCAGCCCGCTGTGGCCCGCCATAGCCGACGTGCTGGAGAATCTTGAGGCGGGAAGCGGCTAGCGGCCGCGGCCCTCCCGGCGCGGACCCGGCCGGCGCGCGCGGGGCGAGTTGGGAAACAAAGTTCCCGTACCGCATACGGTAAATACCGGTCCGGCCATCCAGTGTCATGGGGCTGTACGTGGTTGCCTAGGACCAGGAGGGCCAACAGATACTGCGTGGACTGCGGGGCGAGGCTCGTGTATTATCCGCGCCTCTCAAACCCAAAGGCGCCAAACGAGCACAGGGTGCTGGTGTATGCGTGCCCCGACTGCACGGCCGACTTTGAGAAGCCAAAGCTTATCTCAATACGCCGCAACCGGGTGGACGAGCCGCTTGAGGCAGTAGAGGTAGAGATTACGCAAGAGCGCAAAAAGGCCGACAAAGGCCGTCCATGACAGACTGCGGCCGTCCTGTCCCAAACGCGCCCGCAGCACAGGCCAACGGGGGCCGGTTTGGCGGCAGCTGCGTTGCGGCAGGCGCAAGGGCGGCGGCGGCGCCTCCTCGTCATGCCTCTATTATTATGGCCGCCCATGCATCCTCGGCCAGCTCGTCCCGTACGGCGCTTAGCACGTGGGACGGCGATGTCAGCCCGGAATAGTCCAGCATTCTGACGTCGTCTATCAGATGGACGGGCGGGGCTATTCCAGAGTGTTTGGACTTCATGTAGTCACCAAGCTTCTCGGTTACGGCATGCTTGTCGCCGTGAAAGATCACGCCGCATGCGACGTCCAGCTTCGACCTGCCAAATCTGTCAAGCACCAGGACTCGCCGCCGGTTATTCTTGCCAAACAGGCGCCGCCGCGTCGCGGGTCCGACCATCGCCATGAAGTGATCCGACTCAAACTCCAAGTTCACCAGGCCGGCGTCCACCTGCATTATCTCAGACGCCCTTGTGAGCGCCTCATCAGGGCCGAATGCGGCAAGCATCCCGGCACCGGACGGCGCAGCCGCTGCAGCCGGCGGCGCCGCTGCGCCCCTGCCGTCTTGGCCGCCGCTGCCGTGACCAGATCCCGCCCCGACTGCGGCCGCCCCATGCAGGCCGGCAGAGGCCTCCTCCATTGCAACGCTGCCGACTGCCGTAATGCGCAGTATTCCTTTGTCCGATATGTGCCTGCTGTCTATCCTGACGGACTCTGGGACGGCCCCCTTATTGATCAGGCCGGTGCGCGCGTCCTTGTGGGCCGCCGATATCATCTCCGGCGTCGGATCGGGCATTGCAATCTCAAGCTCCTCCTGCAGCATGGATGACGCAACGCCTATTGACGATATGACCTCCGCATGCGGGGCCTTCTCGTATGTCATGCCCATGTTTTTTGCCACCTCCGGGACAAGCACGGACGCCCCTCCGCCGCCGCCTATCACCCTTGTTGCCCTGGCCTCCATCTTGTACTCTTTTAGGACCCGGCTCACAGTCTTTGTAATCTCTTGGGCGGACGTTAGGATTACCGACATTGCGGCCTCCGAATACGAGACGCCCATCGCATCGCCAAGCTTGCGCAGGGCGGCTTTTGCGGCGGCCTCGCTGCCGCCTCCGCCGCCGCACTCGGAGTAATCGCCGTCCGGTATGCGCCCGAGCGCGTTTGCGGCGCACGTGTTCGTTATCGCGTAGGTAGTGCCGTCGCTGCACCTTATTGCCGCATATTCGGGTTCGTCGTTTGGCCTGGGGCTTATCATGACAAGCTGCCCCGACTCTATATCCGATGCGTCCTCTGCATAGCATGCGTATCGCAGCCCCGCAATGTGGGCGCTTCTCGGCCCGACGCGGTGTACGCGCTTTTTGCGCACCACAGCCATGCTGCCCCCTGCCACCCCCACTATCCGGACATCCATAGAGCGTATGCACGTGGGGTGGTCGCGTATAGTAACGTAGCGTATCTCGGGCCTGCCGTCCTTTATTATGCAGATGTTAGTCGAGGTGCCCCCCACCTCTATGAATATCCCGTTTGTGACGCGCAGGTGCAAAAGCGCCCCTGCCACGCTGGCGGCGGGGCCGGACAGCACCGTAAGGATTGGCCTCGAGCGGAACGTCGACATGCTGGTGACCCCCCCGTCGCCGCGCATTATCAGCAGGGGGGAGGTGACGCCGGCCTCTGACATGGCCCCCTCGACAAAGTCGGCAACCTGAAGCGTCTTTGGCATTATGCTTGCGTTCACGGCCGCAGTCAGCGTGCGAATCTCAAGCCCGTACGTGCCCGATATCTCATGCGACGCGGTGCAGGGCAGTCCCGCGGCCGCCGCCTGCTCTGCGACGAACTCCTCGTTCGCGGGATCGTCTACCCCGAACATCTCGGTGGCAACTATGCACTTGGCGCCCGAGTCGCGCATGCGCGCTATCACGCCTGAGACCTCTTGCTCTGTTATCAGGTGTGACGTGTCTAGGAATTCGTGGTACGTGTGCAGGTTCTTGCCTGAGCCGTCCTTGCGGCTCTGGAGGATCGAGCTGCGCTCATCAAGCCGGGTCCTCTTGATGACGTCTTTTTTTGTCGGGCCGACGCCCATTGCCACGATCCCGACAGGGTACGTGTCGCCCTCAAGCAGTGCGTTTATGGCCTGCGTGGTGCTGTGCGCGACCAGATCTATGTCGTCGAGCGCCGTGCCCGAATCGTGCACCACGCGCGTAAACGCATCAAGTATTCCGTCCGACACGCCACGCCTGGCATCGTGCGTGGTCGGCACCGTAGATACCGAGACGATGTCCCCGGTGGCGGAGTCTATTGCGACTGCCTTTGTAAACGTGCCCCCCACATCTATGCCAATACGGACGCGTCGGCGGTAGGCGGCACTGCCGATCTCCCCGCCGTTACTGTCAGCCGAGTTTTTACCGTCGTCGCGCATGCGGGCGTTGCCGCGGCCGTTGCTTCGGCCGACGCTGCTACCCGTGCCATCACCATCTCTGCCATTATCATAATTCTCGCCATTGCGGTCAAGACTGTAGCGGTATGTCTCCAAGGCAGGGATCGGGCAGGCATCATCATCATCATCGCCACCACCATCAAGAAGAAGAATACGGCGCGCACTTGCCGCGCGATGATTCGCGCATTCGGAATTTGGACGGTACTCAAACTCGCGTATGTAGTGAGTCCGAGATGGGCCGCCTGACATGTACGGAGATGCAAGATCAGATGACGGTGATGGCACACCGCGTTGCGGCCAGTGTTCATTATAAATATTCAAAAAACAACCACGAATGCCAGGACTCTGTGCAAATGCATCACATGTCGCTCATCATCATCATCATCATCATCATCATCATCATCATCATCATCATCTTTCATCATCTTTCATCATCGTCATTATTGTTACCACCACCACCACCATAACAGGGCCATTGGCATCGGCAACGAAGGGCCAATTCTAGAAATCTAGATCAAACCCATGAAGCGTACGGACTGTTTATAACAAAACACCCCGTGTCAGATTTAATGATTAGAAGGACAGTAATAATGACATCCATAATGACCATGGCCGTGGCGCTTTCCGTCACGACATCACACATTGCATACGGAGAAGATATCGGCGTGCCAGAAAAACTCGAATTCGGGGCCGCGCTCGAGGAGACGCTGGGGCACTTTAGGGCGCTCGAGCTGAACCTGGACGCGGGCAACGGGGATCTTGCCAGGGCGCACGCGACGCACCCGGTGGCCGAGCTGTACGACTCTATGAAGCCCACGCTGGCCGCGGCCGATCCCGCGCTCGACAGAAAGCTCGGGACCATACTTGGCGAGCTGAGGGACAAGGCGAGCACAGAGGTAAGCCGGAGCGAGGCGCAGTCCGCAATCGACGACGCAAAGGAGGCAGTTGAGGAGGCCCGCATGGCCGTCATCGGCGCGGATCTCAGCGCCTACTACGGGTTCAAGCTGATGCTTATGACGACCCTGCTTGAGACGTCCATAGCCGAGTACGGCGAGGCCGTCTCAGACGGAAGGATAGCCGAGATGGCAGAGTTCCAAGACGGCTCCGCATTCGTGTGGCGCTCGCAGCAGGTGCTGCAGACCATGGAGCCCGAGCTGGGCTCCGAGACATACGGGTACCTAGAACTGTCGTACGGAAGCCTCTGGGACGCGTACGATGCAAGACTTGATCCCTCCGAGGTGTCCAGACTTACAGACTCGGTACTCGGACAGGTCGAGGTTGCGGTTAACGAGCAGCTTGCAGAAAGACTCGAATTCGGGGCCGCGCTCGAGGAGACGCGGGGGCACTTTAGGGCGCTCGAGCTGAACCTGGACGCGGGCAACGGGGATCTTGCCAGGGCGCACGCGACGCACCCGGTGGCCGAGCTGTACGACTCTATGAAGCCCACGCTGGCCGCGGCCGATCCCGCGCTCGACAGAAAGCTCGGGACCATACTTGGCGAGCTGAGGGACAAGGCGAGCACAGAGGTAAGCCGGAGCGAGGCGCAGTCCGCAATCGACGACGCAAAGGAGGCAGTTGAGGAGGCCCGCATGGCCGTCATCGGCGCGGATCTCAGCGCCTACTACGGGTTCAAGCTGATGCTTATGACGACCCTGCTTGAGACGTCCATAGCCGAGTACGGCGAGGCCGTCTCAGACGGAAGGATAGCCGAGATGGCAGAGTTCCAAGACGGCTCCGCATTCGTGTGGCAAGCCGAGCAGATTCTGCGCACTATGGAGGGCGACCTTGACGGAGACGACTACGAGGAGCTTGTCGAGGTATTCGACGAGATAAACGAGGCGTACGACGACAGGCTTGACCCGTCGGAGATCGACGAGCGCACCAGCTACCTGCTTGCCGAGATAAACGGAATTCTCGGCGTAACAGGCGGTGATGAGGACACGCTTCTGACATATGTCGACAACATCAACATGCTCCTTGAAGAGGCACGTGAAGAATACAATGCAGGTAACTCTGATCTGGCCTTGAGCCACGTCACAAAGGCGTACCTGAACAACTACGAATTCCTAGAGATGCCGCTTATGGAAGCAGGCGAGAGGGAGCTTATGGAAAGAGTCGAGGTGATGATGCGGGAAGATCTGCGCAACATGATAAAGCAGGGTGCTCCCGCATCAGAGGTCAGCGATCAGATAGATGCCATACTGGTAGAGATGGAGACGGTGGCAGTCATCGTCCCAGAGTTTGGGATCATGGCATCGGTCGTACT
This sequence comes from Nitrososphaerota archaeon, assembly GCA_028820595.1. Lineage (GTDB taxonomy): Archaea > Thermoproteota > Nitrososphaeria > Nitrososphaerales > Nitrosopumilaceae > Nitrosopumilus. The sequence goes on from JAPPIP010000013.1 coordinate 7,158, forward strand.
TGCAGCAGCGGTTGCACTAGTGCTGGGTCTTTCCACGCGCAGCCGCCGCATTGCAGGCATTTCGATACTGCCGACGCGAACAGCATAGAACGTCCAAACACTCTTTATTTTTTTATTTTTGATCACGCGCGCCGCCAAGCGTATTGGCGATCCTGCACGTTACGGCTGCGCTTATACGCACTATGAACGAACGGCTACGCGTGCTGCCCACCACCACTCATGCTCGATCATACCATCAATTCTGATACGGTGATGCGGCCATCACATGATCATACGATACCTCAGCTTCTAGAATCTTGTAATGAAATTCGGGTTTAAATTGATCTGACGGGAACAGCGTATATTGATACGCCCAGGACGCGACAGGCATGGGATTGCAGCCCGATTCTCTTCAATGTCCGTGCTTTTAGCCCTACCGCTTTTGCTTGTTATCGCGCCTATTCCGGCCACCACCGGCGACTCCGTGGACCGCGCCCACTTCTGGACGCAGGTGCATGCCGCAGACGATGCGCCCTCTGCAGCCGCGGGGCCCGACCTGGCCGGTGCCGGCAGCGGTGCGACCATGCAGCCAACGCCTGCCGCGTTTTACCCGATAGATGCCGGACTCGACGTCGCGCATGCGCGGCTTGGCGCGGGGGACTTGGAAGGCGCCGCGCATGCGGCGCAGTTTGCATCCGAGCAGTTTGCGCTGGGCCTTGAGTCGTTCCGGAACATAGACCGCGACGCCACGAACAACGTACACGTTACACTGCTTGACATAGGGGCAACCATAGGTGGCGCCCCGGCCGAGCAGAGTGCCGACGCCGTATCCGAGGCGATAGACGATCTTGGCCGGTTTGGCATGCAAGGTGCGGCCGATCCGCGGGCATCAGTCGTCTATATGCTCACCGTCGCCGAGGAGCAGTACCTCGAGGCCGGCGAGGGCGCGCAGGAAAACGAGGCCGCATACATGATATCGCAGATCCTGTTCGGGCAGGCCTCTGAAATGTTTGCGCACGATGCGGACACGACGGTCATGCTCGACCTGGAGCAGCAGTCCTTCTTTCGCGATCTGATCAGGGCCGTAGACGAAAAGGACAGCTTTGTGACCGTGGGAACGCTCGTCAGCGCGATACAGCGCGACCTGCTTGGGACTGAAACCACAGAGGCGCGCGACCACGCGGCATACTTTGAGAACATACGCAGCCTGTACGCGGACATGCGCGTCTCCCTTGGCGAAGGCGACTATGATGCGGCCCAGGAGCACGCCATAGAGGCATACCTGGAGAACTTTGAATATCTCGAACCCACCCTGGAGGCCGCCGACGCCGAGTTCATGTACGCGCTCGAGATAGAGATGCGCGAGGACCTCCGCGACATGATACGAGAGGAGGAGCCTGCAGGGGACATACTGGAATTCCTCGACGGCACGATACTGCCAAAGCTGGAGCAGGGCGAGTCCATCGCCATCGAGTATCTGGGAGAGCAGTCCGCCGCGGCCCAGTCCGGGATCGCGCTGGCGGACACGGGCAGGGATCTGAGGGCGATGGGGGACACCACGGAGTCCGAGCAGTCTGAGGTCAGAACCGAGATCGACTTTATCAGGGACAGCCTGCAGGACATGATGATACTCTACGAGTCGGGCGACTACGAGTCGGCATACGCGACAGCCCGCACGGCATACCTTGACAGCTACGAGTACGTCGAGATACCGCTCCGGCCCATCGCCCCGGACTTTACGCTGGAGGTGGAGTACCTGTTTGCAGAGCTGCGCAGCTCCATAAAGAAGGAGGCGCCCGTCCACGAGGTGCGCTCTCTTGTCGCGCAGATAGACCGCAACCTTGACGAGTCCGAAAGGCTCGTGACGGGCACGGGACAGGTCGCCCCGCTGATTGCGTTCTCCGCGTCGTTTGCCATAATATTCCGCGAGGGGCTGGAGGCGGTCCTGATACTGGGCGCCATAATGACATATCTGGAGGCGTCGCGCAACAAACGCTTCAAGATTTATGTCCACTACGGCGTGATCGCCGCAATCGGCGCGACCGCGGCCACGTGGTTTGTGGCGTCGTATGTGATAGAGATATCGGGGGCCAGCCGCGAGCTGATAGAGGCCATTGCGGCGCTGTCGGCCACCGCGGTGCTGTTCTATGTCAGCTTCTGGATACTCAACAAGATAGAGCACAAAAAATGGATGGAGTTTGTAAAGGCAAAGGTCTGGCAGGCCACCACCACGGGCAGCGTGATGGTCTTCGTAATGCTCTCCTTCTTCACCGTGTACAGGGAGGGCTTTGAGACGGTGCTGTTCTACCAGGCGATGTTCGGCTTTGCCAAGTATATGGAGATGTACGTCGGGCTCGGGTTCGTCCTGGGCATCGGATCCCTTCTTGCCATATACTTTGTAATGAGGATGATGGGCAAGCGGCTCCCGCTGCGCGTGCTGTTCGGGCTTACGATGGGGATAGGCGCGTACCTTTCAATCGCCTTTTTGGGAAACGCGATAAGGGAGCTGCAGGTGCTCGACATCGTGCCATACACAAGCATGATTGGCACGATACCGCGCCTCGACATCAACATGGCCACGATGACCGGCATATACCCGACCCTTGAGACGGCGATAGGGCAGATCGTTCTGCTCGGCACATACGTGGCCGCATCCGCATACATACTGATAGTCAGACCCAGAAGGGAGAAGGCGATTGCGGCCATGAGGCAGTCAAGAAAGCGGGCAAAGGGAACCGACTGACCACAGACGGGCGCCGGAGGCGGGGCCTGACTGGAGGGCGGATAGCTTGCGGCGGGCCGGCATCATCCGTGCCGCACACGCGCTGCCGCCACCACTGGCGACAGCGCGCGTTCGTCAGCTGAAAAAGAATCCATGCGGCAGGGAATTGCAGACTGCAGGCCCCTCTGGCGCGAGATTCCCGCCCTCCCTCCCCCGGAACCGGCGGCCATGTAACGCGCAATCACAAGCTGCGCACACGGCGCATCCGCGTCGCAGGGCGATCTTGCAGAACTCTATCCACCCGCTCCGCTTGCCAAATATCGCGTTGCGTCCGGTCCTCTTCATTTCCATCGATCTCATGTCGTGGCGCGGCGGGACGGCCCCGTCTAGTCCGGCAGCGCGCGCCTCGACGTCGCCGGGGCCGTACCGGGTCGTAAAGGCCCACAGCGAGTCTTCGGCCGTCAGCACCGCACACCAAGCAGACGGTCCGGACACGAAATTTGCTTTATTTCTAAATTCGAATTCAGAAATAGAATGATTCATGACCGGCAGAACTCGGTGCGATGTAATTTTGCAAACCGACTCTGCCTGCATAGTCCGCGCCTCGGCACATGCGAAGCCGTTAAAAACACACTTGGCAACCCAGCATTATGCAGATCCAAACAACCCGGAGTAACTGGTGGTTCCTGTTGCCCATATTCCTGAATATATGCGGCGGAGTAATCGCATACTTTGTGCTGCGGCACGACGATCCGCAAAAGGCCAAAAACTGCCTCATACTCGGAGCCGTACTGTTGGCAATACCGATGGCGTTAGGCCTAGGATTGGACGCCATACCGGCGGCATTAGACTAGCCAGCGTACCCCACAAGACGTATTTTTTCATTCATTTATCAGGCCGATGCGTCCCCGAGTCGACGCGCCCAAGACAGGCGGATACCAAACCTTGACACAAGGCCGACGGGCCATCGGCAGCGGCAGCAAACCAACCTGCCGCGCTGCGCGTTGCCGACAGGCGGGCATGCACATGTCAGGCTCTGAAGCGGCAGGCGCGTACGGTTCGCGCGAAATCGGAGCTCAAAGCTGCTCCCGCAGAGTGCCGCCCGGACACTCTCCAACGGTTATAAGCAGACTCGACGGTACAGAGTCATGTACAACGAGAAAAGGCGGAGCAGGTGGTGGTTTCTGCTCCCCATACTGCTCACCATAGTGGGTGGAATAATCGCATACTTTGTGCTGCGGCACGACGATCCGCAAAAGGCCAAAAACTGCCTCATACTCGGAGCCGTACTGTTTGCAATACACGTGATAGGCGGGCTTGTCATAGGATCCTTCCCCGACGAAGCATCCAGTGGCTGGCCTGTATCTTGATACGACGGCCACCCACAGGGCGTGCTTTCCCGAGTCCGGACCACACCAGTCCTAGCTCGCCGGAAAACGCGCCACGCCGCAGGCCGCGCCAAGATGAACCCGCCCGAACCAGCCGGCACCCGGAGCGGAGGCGCATATATTTCTAAACTCGAATTAAGAAACATCACGTTTGCGGCGCGTTCTGGCCAGCCTGCAAACACCGTCGCCGACTCAGAAATGACATGAAACAACCACTTAAGAGCACGGACGCCATACATACAGTATGTTTGTCAAAGTAGTCCGCAGCAGGTGGTGGTTCATGCTTCCCATCGTCATGCAGCTCATCGGCGGCATCATAGCGTACTATGCCCTGCGCCAGGACGATCCCGCAAAGGCCAGAAACTGCCTGCTGCTCGGAATCGCGCTGTCGGCGATCTGGTTTGCAGTGTTCATACTCCCCTTCATGCTGCTGGTTGCCATGATGCCGCCAGGACAGCCGATAGATGAGGCGCCCTACGAGGATTTCATGTTTCTAAACCCGAATTTTGAAGCATAGAAAATCAAACATGCGGGGCATCGGCGCATTCACACATTGTGTCCCTTAGAGCCCCCGCCAGCGGCGCCATGTATGCACGACGCACGCGACAGCAGAGCCCGCGGCTTGGCATATATTGCAACGCCGCATATGCGCCGCAATGGCCACCGCAATCCAGAACAGCGTAGAGCGCTGGCTGGTACACGAGAGCCTCAGGTTCAGGTATGCCAAGTCGGACACCGACACGTTCAGGGCGGTCATAACCAGCCCGGGCGGCCCAGACGACGGCACCGAGGTATTCGAGCCAAAAAATCAGCCCGGCGTCATCGTAATCGGCCGAAAATGCCCGCTCAATGCGGGCCAGAACGCGCGCTTTCTTGCCATGACAGAGCAGGAGCAAAGCAGGGTACGCAACAGGATCGCCGAGTACTGCGACTCGATAGGCGCGGTGCACCGCTTTCTGGAGGAAAACGGGCTCAATATGGTGGGGGTCTACACCGTGATCGATGCCGCAGAGAGGCAGAACCAGTCGGACTTTTCAGAGTCCCTGGGCGGTACTGCGCGCATGGCCGGCCGCCTAAAGGATCACTTGAGGCGCACCGTATGAGGCGCGGTCCAAAACCGCCCGGATCACCAAACCGTGCCTGAGAGCTAAACCCCCCCTCCCCGTAACGGATTCTAGGCACGGTGCGGAATTTCCGGAAAAGGCGTTTTCGAGGGGGGGTTTAGCTTTCACGCCTGCATGCGCGATCCAACCCCCAAAACATCCCGCTAGCTGGGCCCGGGATGCGGGATCGTTTCGTGCTAGGCGTGAAAGCTAAACCCCCCTCTCGGGGGCGTTTTTACTGATTACTTGGTAGAAAACATGGGATGCGGTGCACATACGGCAGAGCGAGGAGATAGACGCTCACCAAACCACGACATTCCAGTCTAACGACATGGCAGAGCGCGTAAAATAATCAGCCAAAAAACCGCGGGCGGCCTTGCAACAGGCAGGTGGCCATAATGGAGAACAGGGCCCACTCGATTGCGGATCAGATGAGATCGAGTGTGGCGAAAGCGCAGTGAGTCAAGTTCCGCGCAGCTCTGCAAGCCGTCTTTCTATCTCAGACAGCTTCATTCGCGCTTTGGCCTCCCACTCACTACCCGCCTTGATGGTGGCGTGGGCACGCTCCATCTCTTTATCTATGGCCTCCAAGAACCCTAGAATCTTTTGCTTCTCGTCTACGAGTCGCTCATACTCCGTTCGCTCCATGGAGGCCATAAGCGCAGAGTTAATAAGATCGTTTCTCACAAATGCATCATGGACTTGGATGAGCGCATGTGCGAGATAGAGCGTGGCGCTGACGGCCTTGAGCATGACGGATATCCCGAATCCGCCAGGCTGGTCAGGGAAGCAGCCGAGGCGGCCAAGGCGTACTATGAGACCGTCAAGCCCCTCATTGGAAGAGGCCGTACATAGCGACATCCTCGATAGAAAGAAGATCAACGGCACGACGCAGCCAGCAGACTTGAATTTCATACGCCCGTACGGCTCCACGCAAAAAAAAAACGTCATGCCAGAGGCTGACTTCGTCCGCACGACATCTCAATGAAGATCGGAGACGCACACCAGTGGAAGCAAAACAGGGTAAACCCCCCCCCCCCACGTGGTTCTAACGCCACCAAGATGTGGGCGCAATGCCATCCGGGCATTTGATCCTATGCTTGCGGGTCGAGATGGGCAATCTCAAGAATATTATACGACAAGGGTGGAAAGAGGCACGTGGTCGCAACAGTAGTAATAGTCATCGGCGCAATAATAGCATCCATGATCATAGCAGGTTACATGTACGTAGAATACACGCCGGAACACCTCGAGGTCGCCGCGGGGGAGCCCGTGATGGTGGGGCCCGTCGAGTATACAGTGTCGTTTGAGAACACCCACATGGGCGACAAGGAGGAACAACCAGAGCACGTATACGTCATGATCGCGCTCACGGCGGAAAACAAGGGAGAGGACAGGGCGCTCCTCTCGGGCGGCCAGTTCTACATCATGGAGGAGGACGGCAAGAGACACCAGGCAGTATACGGCAACTTTTCGCAAAGGGACTTGTTGGTGGAGTGGCTAGAGCCCGGAGACGCGATTGAGAGAAGCACGCAGTTTGACGTGCCGTTTGACGAGGACTCCAGGTATGACATACTGATAAGGCCGCAAAAGGAGCAGAACTTCAAGGACATAGGCTCCATATGCATTGCAAACTGCCACACAGAATGAATGGCGCCCTCCCGGCCTAAGGGGGCAGGTTCATGACAGGTACTTCTTGTTGTCCCTCATGTACTTTGAGACGAACCACTTTAGAAAGATCATGGGATCGCCGCGCGTCTGCGATCCTTCCAATTTCCTGATGTACGTGATCTTCTCCTTTGGGAGGATATTCATCATAGGATACCCCCCCTTGTGGAGAATCAGCAGCACCAACAGCCTTCCAATCCTTCCGTTTCCGTCAATAAACGGGTGTATCAGCTCGAACCTGCTATGAAATATTGCCGATGTTATGACCGGGTTTGAACCCCTGTTTTTGCGGTACCACTTCAGCAGGAGCTCCACCTCTGGAACTACGTCTGGCCACAGTACGTATTCCGCTCTTCCTCCGTATGGGGCGACGTCCGCCCGCCTGAAGCTCCCCGCATTGTTCGCGTCCGTCCCTGCAAACAGGATGTCATGCCATCTCAGAATAAGACGCTTTGTAACGTCCGGTTTTGTCACAAGCATCTCGTCAAATATCTTTTCCATCTGAGTCGCCTCTATGATGTGCTCCAGCGCAGTGTCCTTTGGAGACATATTGTATTCCAGCAGGTTTCTTGTCTGGCCCAGTGTCATGGTGCTGCCCTCGATTCTCTGCGTGCTGTATATGTGGCTGATCTTGAACCAGTGGTTCTCGGATCGGATGATTTTTTTGTCAGCGACGGCAACGTGTCTGGAATAATTGTCACGTATCACCTCAAGCAGCGGGGTGTTTTCCTTCAAGTACATCTCCTCTTCAAACTTTTTTTTGACGGGATCGATATCCGCAGGAACGCGCCTTCCAAGATACCGCTCGTACTGGTTTTTGCCCGAGTGGTACACCAGATAATAGTAATGCCCGTTTCCCTTTTTCCTCCTGACTACCGAAACCATGCAACGGCTTACCAACTTAACTATTTAATTTTTATTAAAAGAGTAAAAATTCGATGGGTAATGATATCGTACGGTGCCAAGCGCCATGCCATCAGGACGAAGGCATTTTGGCACCTGAAGGAGTGCTGCCGGAGCCGGGCAACTGCAGGGCATCGGCCAGATCTTTCCAAATACGAGTTTTGAAACATGCGGATCAGTCGCCGGGCTCCGCCCGTATCTCCGGCATGACGTACACGCTGACGGGCCTTATCCGTAGTGTGGTGCGCCTCTCGCCCGGGCGGCGGAAGGGGTACCTGTCCTTCCCCGGCATATACTGCCGCGTCAGGATGTCGGCGTGCTTGTAGTCATAGTCGGGGATTAGTTCTTCGACCACGCCCCGGACCGACACCATCTGCAGCGGATCGTCGGCCGACGTGACCGACACCGCCACCCTGTTATCGCGCAGGACGTTGCGATGCTTGGTCCTGCCCTCCGCCGTGTTGACCGTTATGAATCCGTCAGCCCAGTTTGCCCAGACCGGCGTCACCTGTGGCGAGCCGTCCGGCATTACGGTCGCCACGTACACCAGGTTCCGTCCCGAGAGCAGGCGCTTTAGGCGCCTCACCGAGTCCGCATCGACATTCACACGCGCCATATGCACCAGAACACCACCGCGCTGCGCAGGCTGCAGTATATAATCTGCCCGCCCCCGTGCCCAGTACACCCTAGGGGCAACTCCCGTAACCGACAATCATGTCCGCGCATTTCCCCCGCCGCCTCACTGACGACGATGCGCAGGACAGGTGTCAGCCGTTGCCGGTCTTTTCCTTTTTGGCGTTCCCTCCGTCGTTACCGGACAGCGAACTTGCCGTTGTTTTCTCCCCACGCGAATCCGCCTTTCTGGACGAGGCCTGCCGCGCGGCCTTTCGGCCGCTCCCCTGCCGCTTGCGCTTCTTTCCCTTCTCAAGCACCTTGGTGATGGCGCGGTTCATTATCTCCACCACCAGGTACGCCGAATACTCGGCAGTAGGCCTGCCGCCGTTTCCGGACGCGGCAATATCTGAGAGAACTCCGCCGAGAATCTCCTCCAGCCGTCTTGCCGTCCTGTCTATCACCGACGAGTACGCAGACTCAAAGTTCTCAGGCTCCTCGAGGTCCAGCAACCTCGTGGACGTCCCGTAGTACTTCGTAATCCCGCCGCGCGACTCGACTATCCTCATCACCTCAACGAGGCCCGTCGTCCTGAGGATGTCTATGTGGTGCCGCACAGTCGACAGCGCCTTTTCTGGTCCCGTCCGGTTCACCGCTGCTGTGATCTCTTCTGCCGACAGCGTCTGGCCGTACAGCATGGATAAGATCCTTGAGCGTATCGGGTCCCCTATGGCGCGTGCGTGCTGCATGGTGACCGGCACGGTCCGGTTCGTCCGGATCTGCCTGTCCAGTAGCGTAGCCATACAGTCCAGTCAGCGGGTCCGTTAAAGAGAACCCAAGTCATAATTTGTTGTCCTGCCGGGCAAATATTTTGAACCAACCCCGTGCGTTGCATCATTCTGATAATAATGACAGTGTGTAAACTATTATGGCAGTATGCCGACGCATGCCAGTGGCATTCGGCTCATCTAGGATCGCTCTTGCGAGACTTATTGTTGGATGATATTGGAATGAATTTGATCTATATAGTTTAAAGATAGATATATCATATTAATTCTATAATTATAATAGTATACTGATTTTTTTTACTATTATCATAAATAAAGCATAGTACTATGATAAATCTAATAGTGGTTGGCGATCGGGGGCGCAGGGGAGGGATCGGGCGGCAGGGTGGCAGTGGAGGGAGTGGGAGGCGGCAGGGGGGGGGGCAGGGTGGCAGTGGAGGGAGTGGGAGGCGGCAGGCGCCGGATCAAGCCGACGGCAAGACGGCAAAACCGGACGGCCTGTAAATTCGAGTTGAAAGCGAGATCATGGGCATCTTTGTGGCAGGGTTAATGAACGCGCCAAGCACCACCCCCTCGGCATCCGGAACGACTCTGGACCCAAAGGCGGACGGCTCCGTCTTGAGTTTCCGTGGAATGACTCCAAGTGCCCGCTCTACTGCGATGCCTTGCACCAGATGTGTTCATGCGCAAGCTAGAGACAGGGTTGCCTGTAGAACGGCTACGGACGACGTTGGAGAGTGTCATACTGCATACGCGCCTGGAGGTACGCATGCGATGCTAATCCCTGTCTCAGGTCATCCTCTCCGCAAAGCTCGCGCCTAATAATTCCAGAATTTTTGATGCTCTCCACCGAAAGAGCCGACGCGGTTCCGCGACTGCCAAAAACTTCGTCAAAAACCACACAATGATGGGCCCGGTACGCCATGGAATCGGACATGGACGCGTACGCAATCTCATGCGTGACCCCAAGGTTTTTTCCGTTCTTGGTGAAAATCAAAAAATTGGCGTCTGACGTTTCCAGACAGCGCTCGCGGATCTCAAGTGGGGTTGCGTCCTCCCAGAGTTCGGCATAATCCGATACAAGGCGGGTCAACGGATACCCGGCCGACCTGAGGGAATCCCTCTGTGTCTCTAGCATACGTCTTTCACTGTCGGGTTGGTAGGATCCGTAGATAGTGATGCGCAGCCGTTCTGCCACTCTTCTGAACCCACGTCAGTAGTTAGGATTTAAGGTATTTGCCATTTGAAATTCCCGTGATGCTTTT
>JAPPIP010000080.1 GCA_028820595.1 Nitrososphaerota archaeon
ATCTTGATTATGGTCACATGAAGGCACATTGGGCTTCAAAAATCGGAGCTGTTACCCCTTTTGTTCATGTGACCATGCCTATATCTGTATAAATAAATCGATTACGCATATTGTCTACCTATCGATAAGCCACTCCAACATGATACTGTTCCTCTACATGGACAACAAGACCGACGCGCAGGCGGCCCTCATTGCGGTGCAGGCGGTGGAGATCAAGTCGCTGCAGGAGCAGGTCGACGCCCTTGAGGACAAGGCGGGCAAGCAGGCCCAGAGGCTCAAGACGCTTGAGAGGCAGATGGCGATCCTGACGGCGCCGCCTGCCACGAACATGCCGAACCTACCGTAGTTCTACCCGTTCTATACCGAGCGTGGACCGGCGGGGATTCGAACCCCGGACCTAGCGGTTTTCAAGCGCCTATGCAGTCTGGCTACACTACCGGCCCACGATTGGTATGATACTGCTTGCGATATTAAGCTGTGGTCGTACATGTTGTACTGTTATAATGTAATAATGTTGCACTGTTAAACCATTGAAATGTTAAAATGTTAAAATATAGGAATGTTGTAGTAATGTCGGTTTTCAAGCGCCTAGTGCCAAGCTGCACTAGCCTTTTTTCTCTCATTCACGTTCTAGCCGTTCTATACCGCTTAAATGCAAACTTCGCAACGGACGGCATGGCGGCGAGAAAGTCATACGCAATCAAGGTCTTCGACCACGAGATCGAGGAGATCAAGAACATGGCCAAGGCGTCCGGCAAGTCCGCCACCCGCGTGATGCTGGAGGGCGTGCAGGCCCACGTCCGGAACCTCGACCTCCAGAAGCGTATAGAACATCTAGAACTTCGGCAGGCCGAGATGCAGGCCCGGTTCGAGTCCGAGACGGTTTGTTCGCATGGCATACGGCCTCAAGCGAGGCTGACAGCGAAAATCCGTATGCTGTACATAGCCAGTGCGCAGGCTCACTGGACCCACACCCGTGCGGCATCACGCCCCGCGCGCGCTGCGACGGCCTCAGTCTGCGCCAAGCAAGAGTTGCTGGCCTGTCCTGATGGACGCAAACTTGTCCGGATCCAGGATGTGGAGCGGGATGCCTGCTACGGCGCACCCGGTGGCTACCGTCAGGTCGGCCTCCCTGCATATCATACCTGCCGGCGCGGCCCCACCCGACTTTAGCGCGTATATCGTATATGCCCCGACGCTGCTTCCCGCCCCGGACGGAAAGACCAGTATCGCGCCCCTGACGCTCTTCCCGTACAGATCGTGGTTGCGGTCGGTTATCACGCCGCTCTTTTTGTCCACCGCCCCGAGAAAGTTGATCGGCATCTCCGACTTTAGCACCGTGCCTTGGGCCCTGCCCTCCACCAGCACCTTCATTCCGTCTCGTCCTCCAGTATCTTGGCAAGCGGCTTCAGGTCCACGCCGACGCCGCTTGCGTTGTTCATGTAAAACGCGCCCTTTATGCTGTTGGTGGTTACGGCGTCAACCTTGTCCGAACCGAGCAGCGGTGAGAGGCACGTGCAGCAGTCGGCCAGGACCTCGCATCCGGCGCGCTCAAGGCCCCGCACGTAGTCCAGCTTCCGGGCCTGCTCCTTTACCGCCCTGGGGCAGAACACCATGCACCTCTTCTTGAACGAGCGGCCCCGCAGCCGCTCCAGCAGGTCGGACATCTCCCACAGGCCCAGCTGGGGGCTGCCGAGCGCTATGACGTCCCCGTTCTCGGCCGTGTCAAGCTCGTCGCGTACCTTGCGCGCCGCGTCATCGTCAAACTCTACGGTTTCCGGACTGCCGCCGCCGCTGCCGCGGGCATCCCTGTCACCCTCCTCTACGAACCGGAACTTGGCGCAGGTGCCCGACGTTCCCATCCCGCCGCACATCGCCTTGCACTGCCTCCTGTCCATTGCGGACGCGGACACGCCGGATATGTCGACTGAGGACGCGCCGCCCGCCTCCCTCCCCGCAAAGTAGCCCAGCATTCCGTACGTGAGCTCGTCAGGCTCCTTGGCGCTCATCCGGACGGTCACGTTGGATGTTGCCCCCTCTCCCTCCCTGCGCAGGTCCGAGTAGGGGCTCTTTCCCGTAATGGCGCTCGCAAGCGCGCTAAAGGCGCTCTCCTTGTTCGTCCTTGCTCCCGCAAACGAGTTTGCGTATATCGCCGCGTTGCTCTCCGCGAACGCGATCTGTTCGCCCCGGGGCATCTCGAATATCTCGTACGGTATGCACGAGAACGACTGCGTCACCCCCATCGCCCCGTACGAGTCAGCTATGGAGGCCTGCCCCGAGACGAACTCGTCGCCGAGGCCGTACCTCTCCACGCTGTCCGCGTCAAACCCCATGGGGTTCAGCGTGGTCCTCACCCTTACCTTGGCGCCCCGCGAGCTTATGCTCCTGAGGAACTCCTCGCCGGCGCCCCCTATCGTGTTGTAGTTCACGCCTGACAGGTGCGCCCACCTTATCGGTATGAGGCGCTCTGCGTCAGAGGCCCCCCCGGTCGCGGCCAGTATGCGGTAGGCCATCTGCATGATCTCGCCGTGCTCCCCCGCTAGCGCGGCCTCCTCGGACTCTTCAAGGTGCATTGCCGTCTGTGCCGCTGACAGGTATAATAATACTATAAGCGCACCGTGCGCGTGAAGAAGATTCTTGACGGGATGATGAGCACGATGAACGCGGTCAAGCCGCCCCGCATGACCGCGCTCAGGGAGCTGCACGAGGCCGAGACGGGCGGGCCGTTCAGCATACTGATCGGCACCATACTGTCTGCAAGGACCAAGGACGAGAACACCGCAAAGGTGGTCAGGGCCCTCTTTGCCAGGTACCGCGACGCCAGGGAGCTTGCGGGCGCCAAAATCAGGGACGTGGAGCGCATAATCAGGCCCATCGGCTTTTACCGTGTCAAGGCCAGGAGGATAATAGAGGTCGCAAAGATAGTGGACTCCGAGTACGGCGGCGCCGTGCCGGAGGACATCGACAAGCTGGTCGGGATGCCCGGCGTGGGGCGCAAGACTGCCAACTGCGTGCTCGTGTACGCGTTTGAAAAGCCCGCAATCCCGGTCGACATACACGTGCACCGCATATCAAACCGGCTGGGGCTCGTGGAGACGAAGACCCCGGAGGAGACGGAGCAGGCCCTGATGAAGCTGGTCCCAAAGCGGCACTGGCTGCGCATAAACGACACGTTCGTGATGTACGGGCAGAACATCTGCAAGCCGGTCTCGCCGATGTGCGGGGTGTGCCAGATACGCGCAGACTGCAGGTTTTACCAGACGGGCATGGCCGCGTCAGGAAGCAGCAGCAGGCCCGCCTCCCGGCCGCGCGGGGGCGCTACAGCCGCCACAAAGGTCAAGTTTTCATGAGCGGTAGGATTGACATGTCCACCTTCATACTTAATATTCGTTCATTTTGTTGAGTGTGTATGGTGCCACGGCAGAACCCGCAGGTATCGATCATCGTGCCCACCTACAACGAGTCGCAAAACATCATATCCGTGCTCAAATCCATACGCGAGAACATCCCCAAGGGCGTGTGGGCCGAGACCATCGTGGTCGACGACGACTCGCCGGACGGCACGGGCCGCTTGGTCGACGACTACGTGGAGGGCCTCCGGCGCCTTGCGGAGGATACCGTAAGCGTGGTACACCGCAGGGTAAGGGAGGGCCTTGCGTCTGCCATACTCAACGGCATACAGTCGGCCAAGGCCGACACCATCATCGTTATGGATTCGGACTTTTCGCACCCGCCCCAGGTCATACCGCGGCTGCTTGAGACGCTCAGGCAGTACCAGTGCGATCTGGTGGTGGCGTCCCGGTACGTGAGGGGCGGGGGAACCAGGGGGTGGCCCCTCAAGCGCAGGATGATAAGCAGGGGTGCGGCCTTGATTGCAAAGCTGGGACTGCGCGTCAAGACAAAGGATCCTATGTCGGGATTCTTTGCGTTCCGGAGGAACATAATAAACGGCCTTACGTTTGACGCACTGGGCTACAAGTTCTTGCTTGAGGTGCTGGTAAAGGCCAACAAGAACATCACGATACGCGAGGTGCCGTATACGTTTGAGAACCGCAGGCTGGGAAAGAGCAAGCTCGACGCCTCCCTGTACAAGACCGTAACAGAGTACCTGCGCGCCGTGTGGAAGCTGTACAAAAGCAAGAGGATCCAGGAGGCCGCCGCAAGGGAGCGCAAGTCCGTAAGGTTCGTCTCAAAGGCGGCCCGGTTCTTTACGGTCGGCGCGTCCGGGTTCGGGGTCAACTATCTGGTGTCCATGCTCTTTGCATCCGGGCTGTCCGAGTTCTGGTACGTGCACGCCAACGCGCTGGGCATTGCGGCGTCCCTCTCGACCAACTTTATACTGAACAAGGTGTGGACGTTTGAGGACCGCGACTTTGGGTTGAAGCGGACGCTGTCGCAGTACGGAAGGTTTGCCGCGTTCAGCTCGCTTGGCGCAGCGGTGCAGCTCGGCGCCGTCTACTGGATGGTGGACACGCACGGGGTCTCGTACCCGTTTGCCCTGCTTGCGGCCATCGCGGCAGCCGCCTTTAGCAACTTTGTGCTCAACAAAACGCTCACGTTTCGCGAGGACCTGTGGGACTGACCGGCAGGGAGTGGCGGCCGTCGGCACACTCGGCCCTGCCACGAACGCGTCCGGCGCGGGGCCCCGCAGCGAAACGGGAACCCGAAATCCCATGGACTAGTCCGGGCATGCGCCGCCTCCGACTCCGGGATCGTTGCAAGGGGCGGACTTGTTTTGGAGCCGGCCGCAAGAGATCCGCCACGGGCTCTGAAGAATACGATTGGTGCGTACACGTGGGCAGGCTCTTGAACTTTGGGCCCGGGATACGCGTGTTTGGGAACACCCATCCGTCCAGGCGCGTCCAGACGCACGTCAATCGCATCGGCCGCTCTTCAAGAGCCGGGCTTGGCATCACCATTATATAAAGAACTTAGTAGTATAAAATAAATTACTATATAAAGAACTTAGTAGTATAAAATAAATTACTATATAAAGAACTTAGTAGCAGTACATCACATGGTCAACGACAGCGAGATAATAGGAACCAACCCGTGGTGGAGGGACGCGAAGAGCATCGAGGATGATCCAGAGATCGTGGCATGGGGAAGGGCAAAGCTACGATTCATACCGGGAATAATGCGTGAGATAACCTATGACTTTGAGCCTGACAATACCGTCGTGTATACGCTGAGGGGGACGCGGCAAATTGGGAAGACCACCCTGATGAAACTCCAGATACGGCGGTTTTTAGAAGACGGGATACACCCTTGGAACATACTCTATTACTCTTTTGACCTGTGCAAGACCCCGCGGGAGTTGGTGGACGTGATGGAGCGGTACATCTGGCTGGCGCGGGAGGTGCGGGACGACGGGAGGCGTTACATCTTCTTAGACGAGGTGTCGACCATCCCAAACTGGCAGAAGGGGATAAAATGGCTGGTGGATAGGGGCAGGGTTGCAAACAGCACCATTATGGCGACGGGCTCCGACGCGATAGATCTGAGAAGAGCCGTTGAACGGCTGCCCGGACGTAGGGGAAGCACCTTGGAGCCTTATGACAGGGTCCTGCTCCCGTTGAAGTTTTCAGAATACGCCGGCGCGCTTGACCCCGAGATAAAGGCGATCATAGACTCGAAACTCTGCTTTGAGAACCGGCTGGAAATCTTCGTGAAGCTGGCAAACGGCGAGGTGGACGAGACCGTTGAGCACCTCTACATGTACCAGGACGTACTGGAGGGCCTGCTATCCAAGTACATGTACAGCGGCGGGATTCCGCTCGTGGTAAGCTCCCAGGTATCGGCCTGGCCTATCCGTGAGGACGTATACAACAGTTACATGAACAGCATCATAGGGGAGTGGTCCCGGCTAGGCAGGGATCCCGATCTGCTAAAACGGCTAGGCAGGGAGATTGTAAAGTCCCACGGGAGCCTTGCGTCGTGGAACGGCATGGCCAAAAGCGGCGACATTGGAACCTACAAGACAGTGCAGGATTCCGTGCAGACGCTCACGGATCTCTTCGTATTGGCGACGTTCTACAGGTATGATCCGGGCCGCAAGTTTCCAATGTTTCGCCGCAACAAAAAGATCTATTTTGCGGATCCATTCTTCTTCCACCTGTTCAATGGATGGACCGCGACCGGAAACTATTTTGACACCTCTGCCAAATACCTCGCCTCCAGCGAGAACAGGGGCGCGCTAGTCGAGAGCGTCGTGGCCGGCCACTTGGCAAGACTGGCCTTTGACGCTAGCCCCAACAAGCAGAATTTCGATCATCGCTACCGCATATTCTACTACATGGAGGACGGCAAAGAGGCCGACTTTGTGTATCATGACGGAGACAAGGTGGTGGTTCCAATAGAGGTAAAATACAGGAATACGGCCCGACGAAGTCTGGCCGGCATGTACAAGCTGCTAAACCGAACCCGCGGCAAAGGACTGGTAGTGTCAAAAGATCATCTCGGCGCCTACTCGGAATATGTAATGGTTCCTGCCCCGGTCTTCCTGCTCTTGGCCTAGTCTCGGCGTGCCCAATGCCCGGATGACGGGTCTGAAGCTTTCTCCCATCCTGCGCATCCCCTCCCGGGGGGTGGGGTGGGGTGGGGTGGAAGGGGGACGTGACCGCCTTTCTTGGCATGCGCCCGGACTCGTCGTTTGTTGGGCCATCCCCCAGTGTTCGCAGGCACGAGCAAAGGGCGCGGCATAGGCCAGCTGTGCGGCAAGCGCATGGCGGCCGCCTCCCCTTGGAACCAGTCACGGGCCAGAATCCCCTAGGAACGTACGAACGGGCAGATGGGGGAAGAAGAGAATAAAGAAAAAGGAAAGGGGTTGGTCCCGTTCCTACGGGGTATAGTTTGTGGTGCTGGTCGCAGCCGCCGCCTGGGACGAGAGCCCCGTCGAGGACGGTACGGACGGGAACTGCTGCCCGATCTGCTGCTCTGCAACCGCCGAGGCCTCCTGCAGGATTCTCTCCGTCTCCTCGCTGGACACGTCGGATTCCATGCCAAAGGAGTCGCCGGCAAGCGAGTCCATCATGAGCCCGTTGAGGGTCTGCGTCATGGCGTTCAGCTCGGAGTCTGCCTCCGGCATGAACTTTCCGAGCGACGACTTTAGTCCCTTCATGGTGTTCATGGCAGGCTGGAGCGCAATCATTGCGTCACCGAGGTCGTGGACGGTAGTCAGCCTGAGCTGGCTCTGCTCGAGCGCCATCCTCATGTTGCTTAGCATCTTTGTAACCTTGCGTATCTCGGCCAGTTCGTTGCCGAGTACCTTGCTGGTGTTGATGTCGTGCTGCTGCATGGCCGCCACCACGCGCTGAAAGAGCCTCTGGTCCCTCTCGCGCAGCTTGCCCAGCATGCCATCCATCTTTGAGATCTGGACCTGCAGTCCGTTGACTGCGGCCTGGATCCGGGGCTTGAGGGCCCCCTGAGGCTTTGCAGCGTCACGAATCTTCTCGGTTACACTTCGCGTCTCTGGTCTAGACCAGTTGTTCTCGAAGTTGTTTGCCATGCCGTCCCATGCTGCGTTTCCCACTTAATGGACGGTGTATATTTTTGTCAACCAAAGTGCCAAATTTTACTAACAAACTTAGGTAGCGCCGCCCCCGCCTGTTCGTGCCTAGGATAGCGGTGTTCGACTCGGGGCTGGGCTCGCTGTCTGTAGTCAGGGAGCTGCGCAGGGTCGCCAGGAGCGGGGGCGGGACGGCCGAGATCATATACTATGCGGACACGGCCAGCTTTCCGTACGGCTCAAAGCCAAGGGCGGAGCTGGGGCGCATCGTAAGCAGGACGATATCGGGCCTGCGCGGCCGGTTTGCGCCCGACGCCGTCGTGATTGCCTCAAACACGCCCTGCCTGGCGCTGGACATACGGGACGGACGCGATAACGGCATGCTGGTGGCCGGGGTGAGGCCGCCGCTTGCCGAGGCCGCCCGGCTGTCCGGTACGGGGAGGGTGGGGATACTCGGGACGGCGTCCGGAATACGAGGGGCGGGGCTGTCGCGGATGATACGGGAATACAGGGCGGCCGCGCGCCGGGCCCCCGGGTTCTTCCGGATCGACGGCTCGGAGCTTGTCCGCATGGTGGAGGCCGGCCTGTTCCTGAGGGACGCCGCGGCGTGCAGGGCGGCCGCGCGCCGAATACTGGATCCCGCGATATCGGGACACGGCGTCGACGTGGTCACGCTCTCAAGCACGCACCTGCCGTTTCTGGCCGACATTCTGGGGTCGGAGTACCCCGGCGTGCGGTTTGTAGACCCCGCGCACAACGTGGCAAAGACGGTGCTTGGCGCGTGTCCGGACGGGACGCGCGGCAAGAACTCCCTGAGGATATACGCGTCAGGCGATTACGCCGCGCTGCAGGACAACCTGCAGAGGCTGCGCGTGCGCAGGAAGGTCAGGCCGCTCCTGTTGCAGTAACGGATGGGGCTGCGCCGCGTACGCGGCGGCAAGACGTGCTGGCGCCGCCCCCGGCCTAGCGCCGCCGTACCCCTCGGGCTAGTCGTCCCCCTTGTCTGGAACGCTTGCCTTCCTGTACCCGTGGCTGAACTCTTTGTCGTACAGCCTCGAGTATTCGTACGACTCCGGGTTCAGCACGTCCCCTATCATTATGATTGCCGTCTTTGTTATGCGCGCGTCCCTGACCTTCTGCTCGATGTCCCCCAGGGTGCCCTTGATCACCCTCTCGTCGTCCCAGCTGGCCCTGTATATGACGGCCGCAGGCGTGGCGTCCCCGTACCCGCCCTTCTTGGCCTCTGAGACGATCTCCCTTATGAGGTGCACGCTCAGGTAGAATATCATGGTGGCCCCGTGCCTTGCCAGCCCCGCTATGCCCTCTGCCTCCGGCACCCTTGTGCGGGACTCTGCCCTCGTGATTATGATGGTCTGCGTGACTCCGGGCAGCGTGAGCTGCGTGCCCAGGGCGGCCGACGACGCCAGAAACGACGTTACGCCGGGCACCACCACCGACCCTATGCCCCTCTTTGCAAGCTCGTCGATCTGCTCCCTGATGGCGCCGTATATGGCCGGGTCGCCGTCGTGCAGGCGCAGCACTGTCTTTTTCCCGCCTCCTGAGGCGCCCCTGTACAGGATCTCGGATATCTCCTCCCTGACCAGCCCCGACGCGTCGTGCAGCTCCGCGTTCTTGCCCGCCATTGCGATTATGGGCTCCGGGATGAGCGACCCCGAGTACACGATGACGTCCGCGTCTTGTATGAGCCTCCTGGCCTTTAGGGTGACGAGCTCCGGGTCGCCGGGGCCGCATCCTACAAAGTATACCGTGTTTTCAGGCACGCTTTACCACCAGAATTGAAAAGTACTTTGAGCCCAGGCTCTCCTCGCTGACCTCGCCGAGCGTCATCTTCCGTATCACCTCCTGGTCGGTGCCCAGGGACTGGCCTATCGCGAAGAGCGAGTCGTCGCCGAACCCCGACTCGCGCAACACGTCTATGACCTGGTCAAAGTACCTGCCGTCCTTGAGGAATATCATCGACTCCGCGTACCTGGCGATCTCCCTGACGCCGGCCAGGTCGTAGCACGAGGGTATTATGGCGACCTTTTCTGCGCCCTCCGCTATGCTGACGCCCACCTTTGAGGCGAACGTGAACATGGACACTATCCCCGGTATGACGGATATCTCCATCTCGGGGTGCCCTGAGCTGAGGTGCCTGTGCATGTAGATCCACGTGCTGTAAAGGTACGGGTCGCCCACCGTCAGGTATACTATGTTTCTGCCCGTGGCGACCTTTTGGGCCATGATGTCGGCGTTGCGCCTCCAGGTCTCCTCCAGCACGTCGCGGTCCTTTGTCATGGGAAAGATCAGCTTTGTTACCTCCTGCCTTGACTCGTCCACGAGGTGGGACACCACCGACAGCGCTATGCTGGGCCTGTCCTCTGCAGACGCGGGGCACATTATGACGTCCGCTCCCTCTATGGCCTTTACGGCCCTCACGGTCAGCAGGTCCGCGTCGCCGGGGCCGACGCCTATCCCAGTCAGGCTTCCCTTCATGGCTGGGCTACCCGGCATGATCCTATAAGTCTAGGCTGCCGCCCTACGTTGCCCGGTACCGGCGCCCAGCAGAACACGGCAGACGAAAGCCCGCACGTGTCCAGGACCGCCACGTCGCGCAGCGGCATGAAATCAAACGATGCGGCCAGCGCGGGCTCCTCCCAACCAGAACAATCCCGAAAAATCAACACTCCAGAAGGCTGTCAATTCGCAACGCCCCGTGTGACTTTGCAGCATGCCGGTTCGACCAACATGTCCTGCAACGGTTTCGACGGAGGACGCCACTGCCATCGCGCCGAAGCACGTACAGGCCATCGAATGCAGTTATGCGCGTTTTGTCCAAGCCAAATTTCGCCATTCTGTATATTGGTGGTTCGGACCAATCAGCCAACTGAGTTTGCGGAGGAATCAGGCATGCACGACTTGACACAGAACCGGCAAAAACGCATGAATTTCAGTTTTGGAACAGACGTTATATATTCACGGGAGACCATTCGGGCCATGGAACGCCTGCCAAGGTTTGCGCTGTATCTGGCCATAGGCGTAGGCATGACGGTCTTCGTCTTGTTTTTGATTGCATCACTGCCATTCATAATTGAAGACTCTTGGGACCGGTGGGAGGAACTGGATAAAAGTGGTGTGTCGCGAGACGAGATGTATTCTAAGATGACTGCGCATCCGGCATACTTGGCAATGTACGAGGTGTATCCGGACGCAAAAGAAGAGTTTGTGTACCGCGACAGAAGTGGCGCAGATCTTCAGGTAGGCGTAATGAGCTTTGAGACGCAAAATCGGTTGCTACTAGACCTGCGCTACTACCCGCCTGAAGACAGGACACACGCGAACATTTACTGCAGTGTAGGCGAGGATCATCGTGCAATGCGTGCGGACGGGCTCTTTGTCGAGGACTTTATCCGGAACACCGACTGCTTGGAGGCGGCCGGCACCGCAGACGGCAGCAAGCAGGCGACGGCCGTACCCGTGGTGTCAGAATGAGGACAGGGTACAAGATTGCAGCTCCGATTGCGGCAGCTGCGGCCTTTTTGTTATGTCTGTTCATGGTGGCAAACGAACACTCCACGTGCATGGAGGCATCCCCTGCAACTACCCCGAGATCATCAAGCACAGTTTTGGGCACGACTTTGGAGTATAGGAAATGATAAACAGGCTTTTGATAACTGGGATCGGACTGCTTGCGTTTGGACTCGCGAACTTTTTCAGACACCTGTCAATCTCACTCAGTCCGCCCTTTTGGAACACGCCGTTTCCGTTTGTGTACCTACAGGATGTCGTCCGCTATGAGGGCGGCTCAGGTGTGGCGACTTGGCATATGCCATTGGAGGCCGCTGCATATGACCCGTACTGGTTGTTTTGGTCGATGGCTCTTTACGCAGGAATAGTGATAACCGGTTTTGCGGTCTGGAGTAGAAGATGAACATCCCAAACCTCAAAAAAAGAATCGTGATCCTGGTAATCGCGGCCGTGTCCTATATCGTGCCAGTCTGGATCTCGCTTGTCTCAATATTCCTCCCCTTTGGTTTTTTCCAATTTCCCTACATGTTTTCCCTAATACGAATCTCGGTTCTTTTGATCTTGGTTTACGGGGCCTTTGCATGGGTCAGGCCCTCCCTTGTTCCCCCCTACCTTACAAAAAGGGTCATAGTTGCAATGATGTGCGGGATCGTAATAGCGGCGATGTTACCGTATAGCGCGCTTACGTTAGAACCGGTTGGAGTCTGCACCGTTATCGTATATGCAGGGGATGAGACAGCAACTTCCGTCAACGGGCAGTCAACGGAGCAGAACTGCTTCGATAGATGTCTCGGGGCAGAATCGGCGCGTTACAACGATGTCTCCTGTGAGTTTGAGGGAGCTGACAGGTCGTGGTCAGAGACCCCCCAGTCCCTCCTTGGGCTCAAGCCTGCTGAATAAAGCGGTCCATACCGTGCCGGCGCTCTGGTTCTTTGGCTGCGCTTGGGTGCCGGCAATACTCACAGCACGAACTCGCCGGTGGCTACCGTGGGTGTGCCTTGGGCCGATTGGCCGCATATCCGTCCAGTACGGACAGTGCCCTGCCGCCCCCGTCGGCTGCCGCTGCCCGGCGCCGTCACCCTCTGCGCGTCGCCGATATTACGGTCACGGGGTTCCTTGCAAGCATCATGGTGCCCGTGGAGGTCTTCCGGCTCTTTGATATGGTCACCTGGGTTATGTCGACGTCCTCAAACGGCATCCCGCCTATGATCCCCAGGACCGCGTGCAGGGTCTCGATCAGTATGGTGCTGATTACGATGCATCCCCCGGGCGCCAGCATGCGCGAGCACCTCTCCACAATCTCCGCGGTGTCGCCGCCGGTCCCGCCGATTATAATGGCGTCGTATGGTGACGCGCGTGGCGAACCATCCGCCCCGCCCCCGGTCCCGCCAAGCACGTCTAGGGCGTCCCCGTGTACCACGTCGGCGTACCCCTGCACGCCGAACCGTTCCAGGTTCCTCTCGGTCAGCGCGACGGCCTCCCCGTCGCGGTCTATTGCAGTTACGAGGCCGCTTCCGGCTGCACGGATCGCGGCCTCCACAGTTATGGAGCCGGAGCCGCATCCCACATCCAGGATACGGTCCCCATCCTTGAGCCTGGCCTTGCTGATTATGATTGCGCGCACCTCCTCCTTTGTGATCGGCACGGAGTCCGACCTCTCAAAGTATTCGTCCGGAATCCCGGGCACGTCGGAGCGCCATTTCGAGGGGTTGAGTGGTTTTTTCGTAGCGCCGCCGCCCCTTCCACTAGAGGTTGATCCCACTCTGAACACTCTCCAGGTTGACCAGCGTGTAGGACACTATCCATACGAACAGGTACAGGAACACGTAGCTTCCCAGCCCCTGCGTCACTATCTTCTTCCTGTCCGAGGAGGGCAGCTGCATCTTCATGCCCTTTGCGACGAATACAGTCCCGATGAACAGTATTATCATGAACGCGATGGACGCCCACCTTCTGTCCTCGCCCTCTATGTCGGCAAAGACGAATGTCGCGGCCGTACCCGCCGCCACCGCGAGCGTCACGCGCATCCAGAACAGCAGGTTGAGCTTGCGCTCCTTTTCGCTCCTCTGGAGCTCCGACTCGGGGGGTGGCTCCGGCGCCTTTGCGTCCTCGCCGCCGTCGGTGGGCGCCGACGACGCGGGCTTTGCGGCCGCGGCGGCGGGTGGCTCCGACTCTGCGCCGCCTGCCGCGTCGTCCCTTGCAGGCGGTTCCGCCTGCCTGTCACTCCGGCCGCCCCCAGAACCCGAAGTCGGCTTTGACTTTCTCTTCTTGAACCTGGCCAAGGAATTTCTAGCCTGCTTTGGGGCCGCCTCGTTTAATACCTTTGGTAGACGGTTCCGGCAGCCGTTTAGCCCCCGTGCACCGTTCTCCCTCTCCCCCCTCTGTGATGGCCGTATGCGTGGCCGGTGGCCGGTCTGGTAGCCGGCGTGTCGGGATATCTGTGGATTGGGAGGAGACGCACCCGCATATCGGTGCAGTCGGCAGTACCAAGAAGCGCAAAGGAGTTTAATCCTAGGGTGGGGAGGCCACACCATCATGGCACTTGCCGGAATCGAGCTGCGCTTTATAGTCGACCACATATCGGGCATCATAGACGGGTACTACGTCAACAACATCTACGGGGTCACGAGGGACAGCCTGCTGTTCAAGCTGCGCCACACCTCAAAGGACGACCTGTTCCTGATGGTCTCGACCTTTGGCATATGGCTGACGTCCACCAAGCTGGGCCAGATAGAGGAGAACCGCATGCAGAGGCGCCTGCGCAGCACCCTCCTGCGCATGAGGTTCCGGCAGATAAGGCAGATCGGCGCCGAGCGCATCGCGTATCTGGAGTTCGAGGGGTTTGGCAGCGAGTTTGTCCTGGTAGCGGAGCTCTTCGGGGACGGCAACGTCATACTGTGCGATGCGGACATGAAGATACTGGCCCTGATGCACTCGGTGGACGTGAGGCACCGGACGCTCAAGGTCGGGGCCAAGTACGCCCCGCCGCCCGCGCCGTCAGACAACGCGGTGGACGTGCTGAACATGGGCAGGCAGGACTTTGCCTCCCTGCCCGGGGCCGATATGGCCGCGGCCAGGTGGCTTGGGCGCACGCTGGGACTTCCAAGAAAGTACGCCGAGGGGATAATACGGATGGCCGGCGTGCCGTCCGGCACCGCGGGCACGCAGCTGGACCAGGGGCAGGCAGACGCGATATGCGACGCGGCCGTGCGCCTGGTGTCCGACGTAACATCGGGAAACCACACCCCCGTCATAATAACGCCCGAGGGCAAGAGTCCGGAGGTGATGCCCGTCGACGTGGCAGGCGGCATGGACGATGGCGCCGGTGACGGCGCCGGTGACGGCGACGCGGCCGACACCACCACCAAAAGGTCCAGGGCCTCCAGCTTTATGGCCGGCCTTGACAAGGTCTTTACCGAGTCGTTTCTTTCCAGGGCGCGCGACGCGGGGGCGTCCGGCACGGCCACGCGAATCAAAGATCTGGAGACCCAGATTGCAGAGCAGCAAAAGGCGGTAGATACCGTGATGCGCCGCTCCGAGTCAGTCGGCGCGCTTGCAAGGTCACTGCTGGGGCTTGCGGGGGAGGGCGTGCTGTCCATGTCCGACGTGCGCGCCCTGCCCGTACTCGAGGGGTGCGGGGCGCAGCTGCTGCAGGAGAAGGGCGTGCACCTCGTGAGGATATCTGACAAAAAGATACAGGTCAGCATGCAGGCCCCGCTGCAGTCAGTCGCGTCCGTGCTGTTTGACGAGGCAAAGCGGCAGGCAAGGGCGGCCCCGGCCATTGAAAAGTCGATGGCGGGCGCGCGCAGCAGGCTTGAGAAGCTGTACGACGAGGCACAGTCGGACAGGGCCAGGGCCGGCAGCGGCATCGCCTCTGAGATACGCAAGAAGAGCTGGTTTGAGCGGTACCGGTGGTTCTACACGTCCGACGGCTCGCTCGCGGTGGGGGGAAGGGACGCCGCGTCCAACTCCGCGGTCATACGCAAGCAGATGGCCCCTGGCGACCGCGTGTTCCACGCCGAGGTGCACGGCTCGCCGTTCTTCATACTAAAGGGGGCCGACCCGTCCGCGGCGCCCTCCGATGTCAGCATGAACGAGGTGGCCCACGCGACGGTCTGCTTTAGCAGGGCCTGGCGCGAGGGGATGCACGGGATGAGCGCGTTCTGGGTCGGCCCCGATCAGGTCCGCAAGTCGGCGCCCACGGGGCAGTTCCTGCCAAAGGGATCCTTTACCATATCGGGGCAGCGCAACTTCATCCGGCCCCAGTCCCTGAGGCTGGCAGTCGGCATGGTGATCCACAACGGCAGCCCCGTGCTGGTGTGCGGGCCGCCGGAGCCCGTCGTGTCGCGCTCCGTTCTGTACGCGATAATAGAGCCGCACGGCCCCGACCTGTCGGAGGCCGCCAAGCGCGTGAGGACCGAGTTCCTGAAGCTGGACGAGGACGCGGCCAAGAGGATACCGCTTGACGACTTTGTCAGGGTTCTGCCGTCAGGCAAGAGCCAGGTAAAGGAGGTGGGGCGGCAACAGCCGCCGCCGCCGCAGGACTAGTAAGGAAGGACGGGCCCGTCCGGCCGTCGATCCCTGGAGACTCGGACTGATCCAATTGTACGGCAGGTCACGGGCTGCCGTTCCTGCTGCTGCTGCTGTTGCCGCCGCCACTATCGTCGTCGTAGTTGTCCGTGATGCGCACAAACCCGCCCTCGCGCGGCTCGGGAGGGGGGATCTTCTTTGCGCCGCCAAGGCCTATGGTCGTTATGATGACGGACGTGAGTATTATGAAAAAGACGATCTGCGGGTAGGCCTCCGCGTTCGGAAGCCCCATGGTGAGCGGCAGCGTCGCCAGGACGGCCGCGGCAAGCCCCCTTGGCATCATCACCTGGGTCACCTTCTTATCCAGCCTTGAGAACCTCTTGGTCAGGGCCGCCCTTACCATTCCGACGCGCGCCACGTAGATCAGGACCGTCGAGACCACGCCCAGCAGTATGTACTCGATCTGCCCAAAGCTGGCCAGCAGTCCCACGAACACGAAGAAGAAGGAGCGCACGAGAAACGTCAGCTGGTTGTGGGTCGGGTCGCTTGCCTCGATCCTCCTCACCTTGAACCTGAAGACCTTTGAGAGGCGGTCCCTGTTTCCCAACATCAGCCCGAAGACCAGGGCCGTCAGCGCGCCCGACTCGCCGAACGTGTTCGCCATGAAGAACAGCACGAAGAGTATCCCGAGTGTCAGCATGTAGCCGTGCTGCGCGTTTGCAAACTTTGTAGTGACATACATCCACGGGATCCCCACCCCCAGCCCCAGCACGAGCCCGACCATCATCGCGGTTCCGATGGTCTCGCTGAGCACGGCGAGGCTGAACTCGCCCGTCAATATGGCCTCGAACATTATGAACGCGATTATGGTGGCCAGTATGTCGGTAATCGCCGACTCGAAGCTCATCATGGACCTCGCCCCCTCCGAGACGCGCACGTTCCGGACCAGTCCGAACACGATGACGGAGCTGCTCCCCCCCACTATCGTGCCGAGCAGTATGCTATCCATCAGCCACCATCCGGCCCAATAGTACGCGAGCGCCGTCACTATCGCCACCGACACCACGAATCCCAGCACCGCGAGGAATATGGAAAAGTGCGCCGTCCTCGCTATGCTCTTCAGGTCCAGGTTCAGGCCGCCGTCGAACATGATTATGATCAGCGCGACGGCCGCAAAGTACGGGACGATCTGCGCGACGGCCTCAGGCTGCACTATCCCCAGGACGGGGCCCAGGACAACCCCGAGGATCATCAAAAACGCGACGTCCGGGACTCCCGTTCTCTTGAAGAACGCCTCGCCCGTCACACCTAGAAATATGACCACGCCTGCCGCGAGCAGGAGGACGGGCGCCGACGCGATCGCCCCGTCAGACGTTGTAATCTCCGAGAGCATGCCGATGACCTCCGATATGGAGGCGGGCCACGACGTCCCCTGCAGGAGGCCGTCCCACCGGAACCCGTCTAGCATGTCAAGCACGGCCAGCGCTACGGGAAGCAACAACCCCTGCTTACCACGTTGTCTTAAAACCGATTTGACCCCTGCGGCCCGCCATTGGGGTGGTGGTGGGGCACGCAGCGACAATCCGACTGCGCGCCAGCGACTGGCACGGGGCATGGTAGCCGAGGTGCCTGCAACCGCGCCCGGACACGACGCATGGGGCCGACAAAAGATGCGCCGCGCACCTCGGGAATGTCGCGCACGCCGTGTCACGCCCGTGAACCGTCCGGGCATAAGCCCACAACCAGCGAGCTGGGGCCGCCTTGGGAAGTGGCCGTATCAAGATCAGGCGGGATGTCAGCGCCCGTCGCGCTCGGTCCCTGATTGATTCTGTACGCTTGGCTAGGGTGTGAAATACTTTATGTACAACGCAGACCCTGCTTGCCGACAACGAGTATATACTTATTTTATTTGCAGGCCAACAGGGGATGTAATTGAATGTGTGAACCAAGCTGCATGACTGATATGTTCATTCAAAATTAGGAAAATGTG
>JAPPIP010000036.1 GCA_028820595.1 Nitrososphaerota archaeon
TTGCGGGCGGGCACGGGCGGCAAGGCGGATCGAAATTGAAAAATAGCGACCGTACGGGCGCATAGTCGCAGAGGTATCGAAGCCCGGTCAACCGAGAGGGACTCAAGATCCGTAAGTGATCCCTTCTCTTAGGAGTTCGTGGGTTCGAATCCCACTCTCTGCACCTATTGTGAAGCGGGCGTAGCCTGCGCACGGACCCTCGTAGTCGAATGGTTCATGATCTCCCTGTGGATCGCGGCAAGGCTCTCGTCCCTGAATACCAGGTTGCACCTAAAGCACTTGGAGACAACCTCGGCCATGTGCAAAAAGCAGGCGTGATTGCTTATAAAAGTATTGGATATTTTGTTCATTTTTTATGATATATGATGTCATATATTGAAAAGATGAAATTATTTCCGAATTTTGTACGATGTGATGTAATATCTTGCGGGCCGTTGGCGGCAGGCGGGGCGGGGCCGGACGATCGCGCGGAGCACACGAACCCGCGCCGGCGCCGCCCGCTGGCGGCCCGCGACAAAAAGGGATTTACGGCAAGGGACTCCTCGAATAATGACTGTAAGATGGAGGCAGATCCCCTGTTTGATGCGGTGGGGGGACTCTCGTATGCCGGGATATTCCTGCTGCTAGTCGGCGTCAACGCGTCGCCCGTGCTGATGCCGCCAAGCTGGGTGATACTGGCATCGTTCCACCTGCTTGACCCGACCCTGGACGTCATACTTCTTGCGGCCGTGGGGGCCACGGGGGCCACCGCAGGCAGGTTTCTCCTAAAGCGCGTCAGCGTACGCTTCAGGCGGTTTGTGGGGCCCGAGCAGCGCGAAAACCTTGACACGGTAGGCAGGTACCTCAACGGCAAGAGGTACGGGTACGTGCTTGCGTCGTTCCTGTTTGGCGCGACCCCGCTGCCAAGCAACATGCTGTTTATCGCATACGGGCTCATGCATGCAAAGAGCGCCGGGATATACGCCGGCTTCTGGGCCGGCAGGATGATATCGTATGTGATAATGATACACCTGGGGGACATAGTGCTGCGCCCCTTTGTCGGGATATTCGAGGACAGGCTGGTGGGGATACTGGTAGTCGACGGCATCGGACTCTGCGTGGTCGCGGTGTTCGCGTTCATAGACTGGACCCTCCTGATCACGAAGAAGAGGCTGAGGTTTACGAGGCCCAGGATCTGGAGGATCTGACGGGCCCGCGGTCCCCGGAGGCATGCGGGGCGCCGCTGCTACCCGTAGTCGATGTAGCGATCGTACCTCTTCTCTATCTCGTTGTTGCGGCCCGACACGATCCTCTCATACTCCTTGTCGCGGCGCGCTGCAATGTACCGGCGTATGTCGGCAAACTCCGGCGTGTCCGGGTAGGAATCAAAGAGCGGCTCGGCCATCCTCAGGTACTCCAGCGCCTTGGCGCGGTACTCGGCGCGGGTGGGGTTGCGCTCGCGCCTCATCCTGAACCACACGGCGGCCCAGCTGGAACCAAGCACGTGCGGCGCCAGGTCAAACGCCCTCTCAATCTCAAACCGCTCGTCGTTTCTCATTCTGCCAGAAGCGATCCTGCCACGTCCTTTGCAAAGTATGTGACTATTATGTCGGCGCCCGCCCTCTTTATGGAAGTGAGCATCTCGAGGGCAATCTGCGTACCGTCCACGTATCCGGCGGCCGCCGCCGCCCTGACAAGCGCGTACTCGCCGGAGGTGCTGTATGCGGCGACCGGCAGATCAAGGCGCCTGCGCGCCTCGGCCACCAAGTCAAGGTACGCGAGGGCCGGCTTGATCATTACAATGTCCGCGCCCTCCTCCACGTCGGTCTCGACCTCCATCATGGCCTCGCGGGCGTTGGTGTACGGCATCTGATACGTCGACCTGTCGCCAAACTGCGGGGCACACTCGGCCGCGTCACGGAACGGCGAGTAGAATCCGGAGCGGTGCTTTGCAGAGTGCGACATGACCAGCACGTCGGAGAACCCCGAGTCGTCGAGGGCCGTCCGGATTGCAGACACCTGCCCGTCCATCATTGCCGACGGCGCGACGACGTCGACGCCAGATTCCGCCTGGCTGACGGCGATCTTGGCAAGCACCTCCAGGCTCGAATCGTTGTCTATGACGGGGCTGCCTCCCCCACTTCTGTCGTGGCCGTCACGTATGACGCCGCAGTGTCCAGACAGGGTATACTGGCACAGGCAGACATCGGACATTATCACGATGTCATCCCCAAAGGCCCGGCTCACCTCAGAGGCGGCCCGCTGCACGATCCCGTCCCTGTCAAACGCGGAGCTTCCCGCATCGTCCTTTGACGAGGGGAGCCCAAACAGCATGATGGCGGGGATGCCGGCGCTTTTGATTGACTCGACCTCCCCGGTTACGTCCGACAGCGGCAGGCGCTGCATGCCGGGCATCGATCTCACCGTTACACGCTCGTTAATCCCCTCCTGGACAAACACGGGGCATACCAGGTCAGACGGCAGGAGCGTGGTCTCCCTGACCAGGCTGCGCATCTTTGCGGTTTTTCGCAACCTGCGCAACCGCCGTGTGGGAAACTGCATTATGCATTATGGTGTGATCAACAAGATATAATCCTAGTG
The DNA here is from genome assembly GCA_028820595.1 of Nitrososphaerota archaeon. Taxonomy (GTDB): domain Archaea; phylum Thermoproteota; class Nitrososphaeria; order Nitrososphaerales; family Nitrosopumilaceae; genus Nitrosopumilus. The sequence continues at coordinate 2,581 of JAPPIP010000036.1, forward strand.
AGAATCGCGGGCGATGAGAGGGCATGCCGTGACGACTCCCGCACATCACGCAGGGCAGTGGGCAGGCCGCGCCCATGCCGCAAGCGCATGATCACATTTGTGAGCCGCCCGCCTTTGGGGCTGCCAGGCGTATCAGGGTTCTACTATCATGGCGGGTTCGTGCCGCGCGCATCGGAAGTATCCGCGTCAGTTTTTCGGGGCGGGGTCTTTCGGGGCGGGGCCTTTCGGAACGAGAGCGGGGGCGCCGGCATCGGCCGCACCGTCATTGTCATCCCCATAGTCAAACAGCCTGCCTGCAAGCGCAATCACGCCAGAGTCGCCGCGCTCGGAGGCCTTGCGCAGGTTGTTGATCGGGGGCGATACGATGCTCTCCACTATCTCGCGCGTCAGGCTGTCGATTATGCTTATGCGCCTCGTATCCGTCTCGTCGAGCGCGCGTACCGCCTTTTGGAGTTCCTTATCTCGCAGGGCGTCGATCTTCTTGAACACGTGTTCGGCTATGGGCTCCGCTGCAAGGCGCCTCACAGACGCCTCCAGTACGCCGACCTCCTCCTTTATTGCATCCTCGATGGCCCTGGCCTTGCCGGCCCTGGCCGTCAGGTTCCTTTCCACCATCTCAGATATCTGGTCCAGGTTCATCAGCTTGACGCCGGGCAGCGTCGCGACCCGCTCGTCGACCGTGCGCGGGTTTGAGAGGTCAAGGATCATCATGCCACGGCGGTGGCCGCCGTCCGGTTCGCCGCTGCCGCCGCCGTGACCGCTGTTACCGCCGGCACGCCCGGCCGAGACCGCCTGCGATATCTTCTCAAACGTCACAAGCGAGTACGGGGCGGTGGTGGCGACAAACATCGCGTCATACCCGGTAAACTTGGACAGAACCTCCTCAAAGCGCACCGGGGAGCCCCCCAGCGACTCGCAGAACGCCCTTGCGCGGCCCAAGGTCCTGCTCGTGACGTCAAACGCGTACCCCCTGCGCAGAAGCGACTTTGCAACTAGGGTCGAGACCTCGCCCGTTCCGATAAGCAGTATCCTCTTTGACTTCATGTCGTCGATATTCTCCTCGGCAAGCCGGACGGCCATAGAGCCGACGGAGACGCCCCCCCTGCCGATCCCCGTGCTGCCGCGTATCCGGGTGCCGATCCGTATCGCCTTGTCAAATATCGTGTTCAGGTAGCGGCCCGACGAGCGCGTCTTGCGCGCCTCGGCAATGGAGCTCTTTATCTGGCCCAGTATCTGCTCCTCCCCGAGCACCATCGAGTCTAGTCCCGACGTGAGCTTGAGAAGGTGGCGCAGCGCCTCGTCGTCCTCGGACATCTCGAGGTTCTCATCAAACGCAACTTCGTCGAGCCCCGTAAGGGAGGCCCACGTCCGCTTCAGCCGCTCGGTTCCCCCGGGGCCCGTACGCGCAAAGAGCTCCACCCTGTTGCACGTCTGTATTATCACGCACTCGTCTAGACCAGAGTGCCGCCGGAACTGCTCGTACGCGTCGTCCACGTCCCGTATGGCGAACCGCTCAAGCACGTGTATGGGCGAGTTGTGGAACGTGACGCGCGCGTTGATGATCCTTTGCTTCATGTTTTGTCACCCCGCAGCATGGACATGGCGCGCTCTTCGGCCTCACCAAACCGCCCGTCTCTTATTAACCGATCAACTGTCCTGTCGGCCATCACGGCCTCCAGCAGGCGTCTGCGCTCGGCCTGCGTCTTTATGGCAGTCTTGGCGGCGCGCCGCACCGCGTCCTGTATGCGCATGTGAGCCACCTCGCGGGGGGTGATCACGCCACGGAGCACGGACTCGGCCTTCTGGCATATCTGCTTTGAGACGGCAGGGCTCCGGCCCCCCGTGGACACTGCAACGGTTATCCCCCCCTCAATCCGCATGACCGACGGGTGGGAAAAGTCGCTCAGGGCAGAGTCATCGGACCTGTATCCGAGGATGCCCCTCGAGCGGGCAGCGGAGACTGCCATGCCGTTGACTTTTGGATCATCCGTTGCGGCGACCACGACTGACGGCCCGTGCCGGTCAAGAAACGAGCTGTCCTCCACGTCGCGCTCCTCCAAGGTGACGGCGCCGTCAGCTGACCATTTCCTGATCGAGTCTGACGCGGAGGCCGACAGTACCACGATGCGGCGGCAGCCCTCCTGCAAGAGCGCACTGACCCGCCGCTCTGCCCGGGCCCCGCCTCCTATCACCACCACCGTCCTGTCCGTCAGGTCAAGATCTATTATCACGCGTATGGTGATGCGCCAGAGTTATTTATTTACAGTCGGACGGCGTGCCTGTACGGCCTGGCACCGCTGGCATGCTCACTGCGCCGTGCTTGCTATCTGTTGCCTGTACGCGCGCGGCCACAGCCGTCCGCGTTCAGGCAGGGCATGCGGCATAACTACATTTTTAATCAATATCATGCAACGGCGCCCGTTGGCAGACGACGCGATGGACAGCCTTGACATGGAGCTGCTAAACGAGATCCAGTGGACGTTCCCGCTTGTGAGCCGCCCGTTTGACGCCATGGCAGAAAAGTTTGGCGTCACTTCCGACGCCATAAAGGACAGGCTCACCGGCCTCAAAAAGTCCGGCGTACTGAGGCAGCTGAGCGCCATATTTGACACCCGCCGGCTCGGATACACAAGCTCGCTTGTGGCCATGGAGATAGAGCCCGGGCGCCTCGAGCATGTGGCGCGGCAGATAAACCGCCACCCGGGCGTGAGCCACAACTACGAGCGGGACCACGAGTTCAACCTGTGGTTTACGCTGGCAGTCCCCCCAGGCTCAAGCCTCAAGGACGAGCTTGACAAGTTTGCGGGCCTCGACGGCATCCGCAGGGTCAGGATGCTGCCCACCCTGCAGCTCTTCAAGATCGGCGTAAAGCTCGACATGGTAGACGACAAAAAGCACGAGGTCGCCCCCACCGAGAAAAAGAAGGAGATCAGAAGCGTCGAATTTGAGCCGACTGAGCGCGACAAGGAGTTTGTCAGGGAGCTTCAAAAGGACATGGACATAATCGACGAGCCGTTTGCCATGGCCGCGGAAAACCTGGGCGTGACGGAGGACGAGCTGTTCGAGAAGATGAAATGGTACGAGGAGATCGGCGTGATGAGGAGGTTTGCGGCCATACTCAGGCACAGGCAGGCGGGGTTCTCCGCAAACGGCATGATCGTGTGGAGGGTTCCAGAGGGGCGCATAGAAGAGGTCGGCGCAAAGCTGGGCGCGTTTCCGCAGGTCAGCCACTGCTATGAGAGGCCCACCTACAAGGACTGGCCCTACAACGTGTTTTCCATGATACACTGCAAGACAGAGTCCGAGGCGCGCGACATGGCGCGGCAGATACAGGGCCAGGTAGGGGTCGACGAGTACACCATACTGTTCAGCTCAAGGGAGTTCAAAAAGACGCGCGTAGAGTACTTTGTAGAGCACGAGTTCAGGCCGGATGCGGCGGATGCGACGCGTGCAGAAGAGCGGAAAGAAGAGATGCTCAGCGCACCGCGGCCCTGAGGACTGTTGGCGGCTCCCCCACACACTAGGATTGCTCGTTTGGGTCGTGCCCCACCACGTGTACTCGGCACAGGTACTGGTCGTTCATGTGGCAGTAAAAGTCAGAGGGGTCACTGCACGCGGCGCACCGGGGCCTCTGATCCGCGCCCGACAGCGCGGTATGGTAGCTCTTGCGCGGCGCCCCTGTCGCGGGCCGCCTGTATATGCGCGTCAGCCTTGCATAGTACTCGGCCTCCGCGGCGCTGAGCGGCTCGTCTGCGCGCACCTTTCTTGCAATCTTGTCCCATTTTTTCGGGCGGCCTATGCGGGCGCCGTCCAGCTGCCTTATGGCGCCAAGCATTGCGTCGCGCCTCGGCGTGGATGGAGATGGCGGCACGGGTGACGATGACGGCGGCCTCTGCCGCTGCGGCCCGCGTCCCTGCTGCGGCTGCCGCTGTCGCCGCCGCCGCATCCGGTCAGCCATGTCCCATCAGTCCGCGCCTGCCGCAGGTACGGTTGCCTTTAGCTCGTACTCTGGCCACGTGTCGTACAGCGCGCCGATTGCGCGCATGTCGGATTCCGGGACATACCTGCCGTCGGCCATGCCCGCGTACGAGTCGATCTCGTCAAGCTCGGTCATCGTGGGCAGGACGGACGCAAACCCGCGCTTGCTCATTATAAACTTCATTGCAAGCTCCGTGATTGTCAGACCGTTCCGGTCGGCAATGGGCCTGAGCTGCTCTACCTTCCGGAGCGACGCCTTTATCCACTGGCCCTTGCGCACCGAACGATGATCCTTTTCGTCTATCTTGGTGTCCGCATTTACCTTGCCTGTCAGTATGCCGGAGGCCTCGGGCACCCTTACCAGGACGCCCACGTCCGCCTCCTCTGCGCGCCGCATCAGTTCGTTTCCGGGGGTCTGCTCCAGCACGTTGTACACGGTCTGGACCGCAGATACGCACGGGCGCTCCATGGCCTCCAGCCCCTCGGCAGTCCAGCCTATGGCTGGCCCCAGAGCCACCTGGCACGTCCTGGCCAGGCCGTCGGATACCATGGACTCGAGTGTCTCAAAGATAGAGTCGTCGCGGATGTGGTGCAGCTTCGGGTTGTGCAAGCCGTACATGTCCACGTGATCCGTCTGCAGCCTCTCCAGGCTCGCCCTTAGCGCGCGCTTGGCAAAGTCCGCCTCAAAGCACTGCGGCAGCTCGGAGTGTCCGATCTGCTCTACGCCTGCAAAGTCGTAGCCGAACTTTGTGGATATTACAACCTCGTCCCGCATGCCCGCAAACGCTTGGCCGAGCAGCCTCTCGCTCTTGCCCTTGCCGTACATGTCGCCGGTCTCAAAAAAGTTGATCCCCACGTCGTACGCCTTCTTGAGCATCCTCAGGGCCTCGTCCTCCTCTATCTTCTTGCCCCACCAGTCGAGCGCGATTGCCCACGCGCCGAATCCCAGCTCGGAGACCTTGATGCCTGATCTGCCGAGCCTGTTGTATCTCATGATGATGGGCCGGCGGGCTAGAAAATTTATGTCTAACCCGCCGCCGTCTTTGCCGCCGTCGACGCCCCGGCGCGGGACTGCGCACGCCACAGAGGAGGCCTAGCATGTGCAGGCGGATCAGCCCATAAACGCAAAAGGCGCGCGAAGCCGTATCATCCCAGGCTGGAGATCAGCGGAAGTATCTCCTTTCTGACGCACACTATCATGGGAACGTCGTTCTTTACGTACGAGGAGACCTGCGTCTCACGCAGGTCCATTATCAGGTCCTGAAAGTCCCGTACGTCGTCCACCTCAAAGGCCAGCATAAAGTCATGGTCGTGGATTCCAAACGAGTACGTGGTGTTCAGCACGACCTGCGGATACCTGCGGCTGACTGCAATGTGCTCGTCCATTATCTCCTGGCGCTTTGCCTGCGGCAGCAGGTACCACTCGCGGGTCTTTGTAAACGGGTACACCACGACGTACTTTTTGGGCGGGTCGCCGGCCACAAAGCCCTGCGGCTCCGCGCCTGGCGCGTACACGGAGGGCCGGGTGCACGACAGGTACGTCCGAGACGGTATTATGTACTTGCCAAAGACCGTGCCGTACAGGCGCTCTGTCGCCGTCTGGATCTCGTCTACCGTGCGGGCGGCAAACCACAGCAGAAAGTCCGCGTCGTCGCGGAGCCCGACGGTCGAGTACGAGCGGCATGACACGCCCGTATAGTCCAGTATGTTCTTGACCTCCTTTGCGGACTCCTCCTTTGCCAGGTCCGCCATCCACCGCCACTTGGCATCAAGCTTGTAAAACGAGAATCCGAAATAGTACTGGTCGGCTGCCGGCTGTGAGGGGTCGGGCGCGGCGCTGCCGTGGTCGTGGCCGCCGGGGTTGCTGTCAGACACAAGCTGTGTCCCAAGGGTCCGCTTAAAAAGTCTGACATCCTGAGCCTCGGATGCCGGCTCCACGCGCGCACGCGGCGGATTAGGCGGCACCAGAAGCAGGCGGCGCGCCGAGATCAGCGGCCGGACGACCAGTCATCAAACTTGTTGATTCTCTGCTGCCGCCTCATGTCTACAAGAAAGATGACGATTCCCGCAACCATCACGATCAGTCCCGCTATTAGTGACGCGCCCGCTATAACGAGCGGAAAGATCAGCTTGTTCAGCGGCGAGTCGGGATCCATAAACATATCCGAGTTCTCCGGATCCTCGGAGAACATTACGGTTACCGTAACCGGCTCGGGGCCGGTGTTTGTAATCTCAACGTCCATGGGGCCCGCGCCGGCCTGCTCCACGGCCTCAAACGCTATCTCATCGACCTGGGAGGACCGGCCGTACGTCTCCCCCGAGGGTCCGTACGCCGCAATCGACAGAGAGTCGCCGGGCTCATGGTCTGTCACATGGACCGCCCATATGACGGGAACGCCGTCTGACTCCACCGCAAAGGACACGCGCTCGGTGGCGCCCGGTATGATCGTCATCTCGTCTGTAATCGTGCTGAACATGCCATCAAAGATGGACGGCACGTCAAACCCCGCCGGCCCCATAAAGGAGGATTCGGCAACCGAGTTTGCGGCCAGGAGCGCCACGCCGAACAGCACCGTCCCCGCGCAGGCCGTATAGAGTCCACGCTTTTTCATCGTTGCATACATCGTCAATCGTACATTAATGTCTAGGGTTTCTCACGCGGGGCATCGCGGGCGGCAAAACTGCTTGCGCCGGCCCGCGGCGGGGCGGCCACCGGCGGCGCCGGCTGCGGCGTCAGTCGGCCACCACCCTGACGCCCTTCCAGAACGCAACCATGCCGCGGATGTGCGCGGCATCGGGGCTCGGGTCTGCATAGCACCAGGCGCAGTCCTCGTTGGTGCGGTCACCCGTCACCGCCGTATAGTAGCTTGCCGTCCCCTTCCAGCCGCAAAAGCTCGTGGTGTCGCTGGGCCGCATCATCTCCATCCTGACCGAATCTGCCGGAAAGTAGTGGTTGCCCTCGACTATGACCGTGTCGTCGCTCTCGGCCAGTACGGTGTCGTTCCAGACTGCCCTGACCATGGAATCACGCGCCGCCGGGCCCCTTTTCTTCCTTTCCCTCTTCCTTTCCCTCTTCTGCCATCCCGTGCATCTCCCCCTTCATCTCCCTCCTGGAGCGGAACTGCGGGGTCACCCCCAGCGCATCGTAGTTCCCAGTGGAGCACGCAAAGCACATCGAGTCCGCAGGCATCCCGACTGCCTCGGCCAGGTTCTCCGCGTCGTTGTACCCCAGAAAGTCGGCGCCAATGTCGCGGCGGACCCTCTCGGTCACCTCCTCCCTTGTCATGTCCGGCCTTATGCCCCCCGCGTGGGTTGCGAGCTCCTCCTGCGACGGAAAGTCGATGCCGGCGTAGCAGGGATGCGTGACGGGCGGGTACGTTATCAGCATGCTGATCTTCCGCGCGCCGGCGCGCCGGAGGGCCTTTACTATCGACTTGGAGCTGGTGCCCCGGACCAGGCTGTCGTCGACTACGACCACGTGCCTTCCCTGTATGATCTCCCTTATGGGCATTATCCACCTGTTTATCTCGACACGCTCCGTCTGGTGCGGCTCGATAAAGCTCCGCAGCGGCCCCTTCTTGCTGTAGCGGTCCTTGAGCAGCCCCTCGTCAAACGAGAGCCCGAGCTGCTGCGCGTACCCAAGCGCCGCGGGCCTTGCAGAGTCAGGGACCGGCACGACCAGGTCCGCGTCCCGTATGGGAAACTTGCGCGCCAAGAGCCGCCCGATGTTCTTTCTCGCGACGTAGATGTTGGCGCCCTCCATGTTGCTTGAGGGGTGCGCAAAATATGTGAATTCAAAGGAGCAGTGCGCCCTTGACGCGTCGTCAGAGAACCGCTCGGACTCGAGGCCGTCCCCGCTTATGCGCAGGAGCTCGCCGGGCTCCACGTTACGGACCAGCTCGGCGCCCACGGCGGAGAGCGCCGAGGACTCGGATGCCACGATGTACACGTCGTCGTCCTCTTTGTGGCCCAGCACCATGGGCCTGAAGCCCTTTGGGTCCCGCGCCGCGTACACGGAGCCGTCGTCGGATATGAAGGTAAAGCAGAACGAGCCGACCATCTCGTTCTTCAGGACGGAGAGGGCCTGCCCGAGCCCGCTGTTGTCGGACATCAGGGAGACCAGCCTGTGGGCCGCCACCAGGGTGTCAGTCGCGCTCTGCGGCGTGAACGTGCACCCGCCGACCATGTTTGAGATCTCCCGGGCGTTTGCTATCGTGCCGTTGTGGGCCACGCACATGTCCCCCACCTTGAGGGGCTGGGCGTGCTCGAGCCCGCCCCCTCCCACAGTCGAGTAGCGGACGTGCCCTATTACGGCGGGGGACGCGTACTCGTGCGCAAGCCTCCTGAAGTCAGACGACGAGCCGGAGACCAGCCCCATCCTCTTGAGGGGCGCCTTGCCGGGGACCGCGATGCCCCACGCCTCCTGCCCCCTGTGCTGGAGGGCCCTCAGCGTGTCTATGCACATGGGGACGGCGTTGGCCCCCCGTACGCTGAATATGGCCACAACCCCGCAGTTCTCATGGGGCCTGTCGTCAAGCTCCGTGTACCATCCCCCCCAACACACCTGACCACTCCCCGCGAGTCTTATCAACGCTTAGGTCTGCAACGGTTCTGTCGCCGCCGCTGCGAAGTATTATGCGCCCGCCCGGGCCGCCCCGCGTGACGCGCCCTATGCGCGCGTGCACGGCGCCAGAGCGGGCCAGCAGATCCTCCACTTCCTGCAGGGATTCGTCGGGGACCAGCACCACATACCGGGAGTGGCTCTCGGAGAACAGCGTCACGTCGTCGGGCATTTCGCGCGCCGGCGCGCCGGCGGTGCCGTCAGCCGCGGCGCCGGCATCGTGCGCGCGCGGAACCCTTGCAACGTCCACGTCGCAGCCCAGTCCCGCACCGAGGCACATCTCGGATACCGCGGCGGCCAGCCCGCCCTTTGAGCAGTCGTGCACCATGTGGGAGAGTCCCGCCCTCCTCGTAATGTCCAGTATGGCGCCAGAGTTGCGCCGCGACTCCGCGGCGCTCACGGCGGGGCACCTACCGCCCACCACGCCCCGTATGTACTCGTAGTATTCGGATCCCCCCATCTCGTCCTTGGTCGACCCCACCACAATGATGTGGTCGCCGTCCGCGGGTCTCGCTAGCATGCGCTGCATTGCGGAATCATCGGCGCGCCCGCCGCCGTCTCTGCTGCCGCCGTCCGATACCAGTCCCAAGACGGCTATCACCGGCGTGGGCTTTATCGGCCCCGACGGCGTCTCATTGTACAGGCTGACCTTGCCACCCACGCACGGGATGCCCATCTCCCTTGCAAAGTCCGAGATGCCCCGAACAGACTCGACAAACGTCCAGAACACGCCGGGATCCGTGGGATCCCCGAACTGCAGGTGGTCAAGCATCCCTATCGGGGCGGCGCCAGTGCACACCACGTTGCGGCAGGCCTCCTCAAAGCACCCGATGGCGCCCTGCCGCGGGTTGACGTAGCAGTGCTTTGGGTTTCCGTCCATGGATACGGCCAGGTACCTGCCGTTGTCAAGCCGCAGGACCGACGCGTCGGCCCCCGGCCGCACCACCGTACGTATGCCGACCTCGTGATCGTACTGGGAGTACACCCAGCTGCGGCTGGCAATGTTGGGCGACGTCATAAGCCTGCGCAGTATGTCGGTGTAGTCCGCGGCGCCCCCGCCTCCCTGCGCGTGCGGCGCGCACGACACGCCCTCTATCCCGTCAAGGTATGCGGGCCTCTGGCGCGGCAGGTCAAGGAGGCGCGCGTTTGCAACCACCTCGGCGGGCATCTCTGCTGCTACGTCTTCTTCTTCTTCTTCTTCTCCGCCTCCCGCTCTTCTCCCCCCCGACGTCACGCGCATCATGCCGTCGCGTTTTACCACCCCAATGACGGAGTGTGACACGCCAAACTTGGAGCAGATCTCCCTTATGGTCTGCAGGCCCCGGACGCCGTCCGTAATTACCAGCATGCGCTCCTGGGACTCGGACGTCATTATCTCCTCGACGGACATGCCGCCCTCCCGGGCATGCACGGCGTCCGCATTTATGGTGATTCCGACCCCGAGCGCGTCGGCAGTCTCAGATACGGCGCACGACAGGCCTCCGCCGCCCAGGTCCTTCATGGCGTGTATCGCGCCGGCGCTGCGGGCCTCGAGCACCGCCTCTATCAGCAGCTTTTCAATGAACGGATCCGGTATCTGGACTGCGGACCTGTCCTCGGTCTCCAGCGAGTCCGATGCGAACTGCGAGCCGCCTATGCCGTCGCGGCCCGTGGGGCCCCCGAGCAGCACGACCACGTCGCCCGGCTCGGCGTGGTTTCTCACCAGCCTGTCCCTCTTGCCAAACCCGATTGCCGCGACGTCGACCATGGCGTATCCGGCATACGAGTCGTCAAACTCCAGCTCGCCGCCGACCGTGGGAATCCCAATGCAGTTTCCATAGTCCGCGATCCCGGACACGGCGTTCTTGAAGAGCCATAGCGCCTTGGGGTCCGTGCGGGGGTTGCCAAAGCGCAGCCCGTCCAGTATGGCGATCGGCCGTGTACCGGCCGAGAGTATATCGCGTATCACCCCGCCCACGCCGGTGGCGGCCCCGCCGTACGGCTCGACTGCCGACGGGTGGTTATGGCTCTCTATGTGGGCCGTCACCACGTAGCCGCCCCCCACGTCAAGCACGCCCGAGTCGTACCCCTTCTCCGAGATGACCAGCGGCCCGTCGGTGGGAAGTATGCGCAGGTGCCTCTTGGAGGATTTGTACGAGCAGTGCTCCGACCACTCGGCGGCCACTATGTGGAGCTCCGCCGGGCGCGGAATACGGCCCAGCCGGGACGTCAGATAGTCCAGCTCGGACTGCTCGAGGCTCAATGCCGGAACGCATCCTCCGGCATGGCTGCAGGCGTGGCCCCACTGGCGGCAGTGGCGGAGCCGGCGGCCGCAGCGGCCAAAACGCCCCTCATTACGGTCTTGCCTCCCCCTCTCCTCCGCCTACGCGTCCGGCGTGGCTGATCTGCCGCTGCCGCTGCCGCTGCACGGGCGCATAGCCTGCAAGCGACTCGAATATCATGCGCGCGGGCCCGCAGTCCACGGGGTTCGTCTCGTACTCTGCGGCCCGCTCCGGGTGCGGCATCATCCCCACCACGTTGCCGTCGTCGCTGCATATGCCCGCTATTCCGCCTACGGAGCCGTTTACGGAACCGTCGGCATACCGGAATACGACGCGGCCGCCCCTCTGCAGGTCCCTCACGGTGTCCTCGTCCGCATAGTACCGGCCCTCGCCGTTTGCAATCGGTATCGGGACTCGCTGCCCCACGTACAGCATCGACGTAAACGGGGTCGATGCATTCTCCACAACCAGGTCGGTCCACTGGCACATGAACCCAAGCGACTCGTTTACCAGGAGGGCCCCGGGCAGTATGCCGCACTCTGTCAGGATCTGAAAGCCGTTGCATACGCCCAGTACCGGGGTGCCTTCGGATGCCAGCCTCCGGACGTCAGACATTACGGGGCTGTGCGCCGCAATCGCCCCCGCGCGCAGGCGGTCGCCGTACGAGAATCCGCCGGGCAGTACCACGGCATCCGTCCCGGCAGGAACGGTCTTTGTGTGCCAGACGTACTGCACGTCGAACCCGAATACGTCGCGCAGTACGTGATGCATGTCGCGATCGCAGTTGCTGCCAGGGAATACCACGATTCCGACCTTCACGAGGCGCAAACGTCAGAGTCGTATTTATTCTGTCGCAGGCGCGGGCAGAGGATCGCCGCACATGGCGGCGGCCCGGCCTACTCACGGGCTTGGCTCGGCCGTTATGTCCACCATACTGACAATGGGGTTGTACAGGTGCAGCGCGTCGCACACCTTGCGGACGTCCCGTACGGCAGACTCGGCATCCCGGGAATCGACTGTCATGCGCAGCATCTTCGCGGTCTTGATTTCGGATATGCGGCAGCCGTTGTTTCCGCTTTCGTTGCTGCCATTACTGCCGGCGCCGCCTCCGCTCGCTTCGTCCCGCCCCTCCTTGAGTACCAAATCCCGGAGTATGGTCTCGCCCTCCGGGTCGCTGAGTCCCTGCTTGTTCTCAATTACGACCGTAACGATGAACCTCCGCATGGCACGGCGCGGAACTTGTCTATTATCTACCTATCGAGGCGACGCGCGGCGGCCAGGCCAGTGTGACGACAGCGTGCAACGGAAAACTTCGAGAAAATGCTGCCGCATCCAGGCCCCGCAGCGCAAAACTGGAAGGCGCCGCGCAAGCACAGCATGACGGCACACCGGGGATGTTCACCAACCGGCCGTCTAGCATCCTGCGCCCGCTTGCGTGCGCGTAACGGGCAACACTCTTCCCCCTCTCCCCCCACCCCCGTAACATACAGATCCTACGACCGTAGATGGCACCCAGCCTAGCCGGGCATGATTGTCTTGTAGGCCTTTCTGTCAGATTGTGCCCCCAGCCGTCCTAGGCCAGCAGGCGTGCCATGAATATGTCGCAGGCCTTCATACCCGCGTCGATAAGGGGGTTTTGGCAGACTATTGAACCCGGTGCCATCCCGGGGTAGTGACCCTGATTGAAAGGCACGAGTTCAGATGCCCTGTGTACAATGCCATGGGTAGAATCAACGCCGGACTTTAGGATAACGTGAACTCATGCACTGAAAGCGCAGACAGTTTTAAAAACAATTGGAGGTATCACAATGCATGTCAGAGACAAAACAGGCATCAGACGACAGCTTGTGGCCAAACGAAGAATATGCAATAGAACAGTACGAATCCGGGAAGGACCGGCCAAAGTCATTTGAAACGGCCGAAGCGCTGATCAAAGATCTTCACAGGCCTGAATGACATTGTGGCGCATAGAGCGAACTGGCCTGTTTGTCAGTAGCTACAGAAGACTGCCGTCCCAGCTACAAAGCAGGGTAGACGAGGCCATATTGCACCTTGCAGAATCTGAAAATCCCGCAGAGGCAGGCATTCAAAAAAAAGGCAGATTCAAGGGATACCTTGCATATGAGATTGGGCGCTCGTACCGGCTGATCTACAAGGTCATCAACTGGCAAAAGATAATCCTGCTGGTGGTAGTAGGAGATCACAAGTCAGTCTACGGCAAAGGCTGATCCTTCTATATGATATCCGTGAAACCACGGCAACAGTCCACCGGGACGGGCATGTAGGAGCACGGAAGAGGCATGTTCACGAATGGGAATGCCGACGTATGACACCCCCTACCAGAATCGTGTACGTCTGAATAAGAAGCCTGCTAGGCGAGGCGCGTGTCGGGAGGGGAGTGGGTAACTTACGCACGCCCATCGAGTTGGAATTTATACGGGCACCGCGCCCCCACGGCAATGGCAAGGAACAGGTCAAGGTACTGGAAGCTCGAGGCAGGCGAGATGTCCGAGTTCAAGTACGACGAGTCCAAGCTGCTCAACTGGGAGATCAAGTGCGTGAGGCAGCCGGAAGACGAGGCCAGGTTCATCGGCGTCTTTCAGTACAGGAACGGGACGCCGTATGACTACGAGTCCATAAAGGGGGTCTGCTATTACCACAACAACATAGGGAGGGACGAGCTGCAGTCCATCACGTCGTTCCTGCAAAAGAGGTTCGGCGGCAAGCCCATGGAGAAGAGCGAGAGGATATTCCTGTCGGGCTCAGACGAGGTGTTCGCGCCGTCGGAGATCGGACGGCTGGCATCCGACATGGAGTCGGAGTTTAATGCAAAGGCAGTCATATCGCTCGAGTTTGAGGGGCCCAGCCAGGAGGAGCTGAAGGACGCGGGTCTGCCAGAGGCAAAGCTGCTGCCGGTTCCCACATAATCATTATTACTCTGGTGCGAGTATAGTCACGATCATGTCAGGCCTTGAGGGGTTCGGGGAACACGCAGAGGAGCTGCGCAAGCGCGCCGTCCGCGCCGTGCTGGCGGTGGCGATAATCACGACGTTCATACTCACGTTTCACATCGAGCCGCACCAGGCCGCCGTCGGCGCGGACGGCGGCACGATAACACTGTACTATCCCGTGCCGCAGCCGCTTGACAACATCGCGGCCCAGATTACCGGGCACCTGAGGGACGCCCTGGTGCCCGATACGGTCCAGCTCATACAGACGGCCCCGGGCGAGGCGTTCTTTGCCCAGATATACATAGCGGCGCTCGTCGGGGTCGCGGCCTCCATGCCCCTCATAGTGCGCGAGGCGGCCGCGTTCATAAGACCCGCCCTGGAGGAGAGGGAGATACACGTCAGCAGGGCAATATCGCTTCCCGCAATAGGGCTGTTTGCGACGGGCTGCCTATTCTCGTACTATATGGTGGTGCCGTACATACTGGACTTTCTGTACAGGTACGGCGAGTCGGCCGGGCTGGTCACGTTCCTGAACGTGATAGACTTTGTGACGTTTGTACTGCAGTTCCTGATCGCCTTTGGCATATCGTTCCAGCTCCCGCTTGCAATGTACGCGGCCACAATGTCGGGGATGGTCTCGCCGGACTTTTGGAAGCGCAATGCAAGGTATGCCATAGTGGCCATCGTCATATTCGGGGCCGTAATCACGCCCGACGGCAGCGGCGTTACGATGTGGTTCATCGCGGCCCCGATGATAGCGCTGTACGCGGCCGGAACCGCGTTCATCATGCGCAGGGCAAGGACGCAGAGCGCCAGCCCAGACGCGACGGTATGACCGCACGTGCGCGTGCAGCGGCTCCGATGAGTAACGGGCCTCCGTCGGCCTGTCTGTCCCGGCCGCGCGTTGGCCGACGGCGCCGCGCCCGCACTGCAGGCACGGCCCCCCGGACCCAAACAGTAGATGGAACCGAAGCCCGTCAGCCCGGACCGCCCGGATCAAACGGCAC
>JAPPIP010000037.1:0-6276 GCA_028820595.1 Nitrososphaerota archaeon
TGCAATCATCCTTGCCGCCGGCTGGAGGCCGGCACAAGACGGGGCCGTGGAGCCTGGCAGAGCTCGCGTCGGGGCCCCGCGACGTGCGGCTGTCACGCCAGGCGGAGCTCTTGCGCAAAAAGGCCGCGGCATTCGGAAAAAAGCGCAAGACGCTGTCGCCTGAGATGCCCGCCCGGAGCTTTGGCAGGGTCCTCCGCATGCTTGAGGACATAGTAGACCTGAGCAGCCGCACCGAGGGGTATGCGTCCCTGCTGCACGCGGCCGACACGCAGTCCGACGAGGCCACCTCGCTTCTGATGCGCATGTCAAAGCTCGACTCTGAGGTGTCAAACAGCATCCTGTTCTTCAGCTTGTGGTGGAAGCGCTGCGTCGACGACGGGAGCGCCGAGAGGCTCGCGTCCGGCTCCGGCGAGCTTGCCGACTACCTGCGTCACAAGAGGCGGCTTGCCAAGTACTCGCTAAGCGAGAAGGAGGAAAAGATAATCAACACGCTTGACGTGACCGGCGCCTCGGCGCTCGTAAACCTGTACGACAAGATAACCAACGCGTACCAGTACAGGATGCGCGCGGGCAAGAGGACGCGCGCCATGACTCGCGAGGAGATATCCAACTACGTGCGCAGCGCGAGCCCGCGGCTCCGCAGGGCCGCGTACGTCGAGCTGCTCTCAAAGTACGACTCTGAGAAGGGTGTCATAGGGCAGATATACCAGAACATAGTACAGAACTGGGCCGATGAGACCGTAAAGATGAGGGGGTACAGGTCCGCGATATCGGCCCGCAACGTGGGAAACAACCTGGATGACCGCACGGTCGACTCGCTTCTTGCCTCGTGCAGGAAGAACGCGCCCCTGTTCCAGAAATTCTTCAGGACAAAGTCGCGGCTGCTCAAGGAGAGGCCGAAGAGGCTGCGGCGCTACGACCTCTATGCGCCGGCCGCGGCGGCCGGAGCCCGGCGCAAGGGCGGCGCGGGGGAGAGGAGGTACGCGTACGACACGGCAGTGCGCATGGTCCTTGACACGCTTGGCTCGTTTAGCCCCGCCCTCGGGGGGTTTGCAAGGAGCGTCATATCCGAGCGCCACGTGGACTCTGCCACGCGCCGCGGCAAGCGCGACGGGGCGTTCTGCAGCACGATCTCGCCCGGCGTCACCCCGTACATCCTGCTGAACTACACCGGGCGCATCCGGGACGTCTTCACGCTTGCCCACGAGATGGGGCACGCCGTGCACAGCATGGCGGCCGCCTCCCGCTCCATCCTGGTGCAGCACGCGCCCCTGCCGCTTGCGGAGACCGCGTCCACGTTCTCGGAGCTTCTGCTGTATGACAGCATGGACAAGGGGCTCTCAGACGGGGAGCGCCTCGGGGTCCTGTCTGAGAAGATAGACGACCTGTACGCGACCATAATGCGGCAGGCGTACTTTACGCTCTTTGAGGTAGAGGCGCACAGGATGATATCTGCAGACGGCGGGGCCACCGTAGACGCGCTCTCGCAGGCATACCTGCGCAACCTACGGGACCAGTTTGGCAGGTCCGTCGACGTGTCCGGGGACTTTGCCGTCGAGTGGAGCTGCATACCGCACTTTTACCACTCCCCGTTCTACTGCTATGCGTACTCGTTTGGCAACCTGCTGTCCCTCTCGCTCTTTCAGAGGTACAAGAGGGAGGGCGCCGACTTTGCGCCCTCGTATGTGGACATACTGGCGGCAGGCGGCTCGCAAAAGCCCGAGGATCTGCTGGCGTCACACGGGTTTGACATTACGTCCGAGTCGTTCTGGCAGGAGGGGTTCGAGTACGTATCCGAGCAGGTCAGGGCGCTCGGCAAGCTTGCCTGATTGCGGCCATGCCGGTATGATGATGACGACGGCTGTGATGGCTGTGACGGCGGCGCAGCTGCTGCTGCTGTCTGCGTATGATAAGGGGCCGGCAGTCCAACGCACGAACTGCCGGCCTGTTCCCCGAACGGTTTGAGTTCGATGTCGCCGTGCGTGCGGCGGGGTGCGATTTAAACCTTAAACTTTATACTGATTGTACGGGACGCGCAGCGCATGATGATGGCGGCGGCGGCAATGTGCGCGGCGGCAGCCGTCGCGGCCTGCCTTGTCGCGCTGCCGTACGCGCCTCCTGCCCCCGCGTACTCGCAGGGCGAGGTGGGGCTTGCAACGTTCCATGAGGGCGCCACCGTGCTCGTGGACAGGACGGGCTCGCACAACGTCTCCGCATCCGTCACGCTGCAGAGCACCAGCATACTTGAGATGCGGATCCCGCAGCCCCTTGAGAAGCAGCTGAGGGACGACGCGCTGATTACGGCCGTCGTCGTGACAAACCAGGGGCGCTGCGTCCTGGGCGTGGGCGACGACGAGTCGTGCATACTGGTAAACATGGAGCGCGATCCCGAGGCGGCCGGAATCATATCGCTGCAGGACTCCTCGCGCGAGAGGGCCGACGCGTACATCGGGGCAATAAACGAGGCGCTCGACACAGACGCCTCGTACCATTCCGTGTTCGTGCACTCGGGCGGCGACCGGTCCGGCGCGTCGGCGGGGCTGCCCGGCATTGCCTCGGGCAGGGCCACCGTGTCGGTGGTGTACGTGATGCCGATGGCAGACACCGACTGGATGTACCAAAAGATGTCCTCAGTACTGCTTCCGGGGACGATAAGGGAGTCCGGCGGGTTCTACGACGCGGCAAGGATTCTTGCGGCCCAGGACAACGCAAAGATGCTCTTTGCGATAATCCCGTCTGACTCCGGCTCGCTTTTGCAGCTAAAGGTGGCGTCTGCCAGGCCCATAAACGCGTCGGCAGCAGACGTCATCAGTCCGCTTGAGATGATGGGGCTTGAGACGCTAGAGCGCTCCGAATACTTTTCGTCCGGGTTCTACCCGCTCAACTCGGTGGTCCAGGTGGCCATCTCCTCTGCGGACGCGGAAGCCTCCGTACGCGGCTCGGCGCAGGCAGAGCTTCCCACCCGGGTCGTGGACGGGGAGAAGATACCGACCGACGTGACGGGGGCCGGCTGGATATTTGACCCGGACCGCGGCAAGCTGATACATGCAAAGTACATCTTCGGGCAGCAGAAGACTGCGCTCGGGCCGGGGGACCTTGAGATTGTGCTGGCCGGCGGCGGTAGCGGCGGCGACACTGCAGACGGCATAGACGGCGTGGATATTCCGGGCACTCAGACCGACGAGCAGCTGATGGTCGTGATTGCGGTGGTCGCGATCGCGGCCGCCGTCGCCATATTCTACCTGCGCGGCTATGGCGGGGCAAGGCGCAGGCAGCCTGTATCCTGATCTCAGAGGCGCAGACGGCCATATGCGGCGCCCTTTTCTATCTACACGTCCGCCCGCCTGTACTCGTCGCGCCGCGCGGATCGGGGGCGCGTCACAGCAGCAGTACGGCCGCTGCAAACACCGTGGTCCACTTGCCGTCCTTGTCGCCCCGCGCGGCCTGTGTGATGTTGTGCGTGTTGTATATCTGCCCGGATATTGACCACTGCTGCCTCTTCTCGTCCCAGTTCTTGTCCACGTCAAAGGGTATTCCAAGCGACGACGCAAGCATCTGGGCCGCTATGTCCTCTGCATAGTCCCCTGCCTGCTCCTCGTTTTGCCCAAACGAGTCGTACTCTGAGAGGTATCCGTACCGGCCGGTGTCCTTTGGCCTTGCAAGTCCGACGGACGCGGCGCACATGCGGTGCGGCTCGTTCGTCTGGTTCTTCGAGTATATCGTAAACAGTATCTGCCCGGGCTTGATCTGCTTGAGCCCCTCCCTTCTTGATACCATCTTGGCGCCCGGCGGGAATATGCTTGATATCAAAACGATGTTTGTCCCGGCAATTCCGGCGTCCCTGAGCGCGTACTCAAAGCTTGTGAGCCTGTCTTCGTGCACCCCCTTGCCCTTTGTCATGAAGAGTTTTTTCGCGACCAGATCCAGCATGTCATGCCCTTTGGGAATTGTTATTTAAAATTTGGCCGCGCCCCGCAGCGCCCGCGCCGACGACCGGGTCCAGGATGCCGCATGACTGTTGCAGTCCTGTGTGCCGTAACCGGGCCTACCTTTTGCCGCCTGACTCGTCCCTGTCGCTTTCCCGCCTTTTCTTGCGCTTGCGCTTGTCCGGCGACCTCTCCTCCTGCGTCAGGAACACGTATGCAAAGAACGCGCCCAGGCCGATGTTGATTACCGCCATAAACGTGATTATCATAGTCACCGACGGCGGCGCGACCCCGAGCCCGATTGCAATTCCCATCGTGCCAGTTCCAAAGAAGAGCATCGAGAGAATCTTGGCCCTGACAGGCGAGATGTAGCGCATGAGCACGGTATCTCCTGCATGATTATAAAGCAAGTGCTTTGTCGTCGTCGACACCGCCGCCACCACTGTCGCGACTGCAGCCGTCGCGCACATGCGTCCCCCCCCCCGTGGCGGCCGGGGATGCAAACGTCGCTTGCTAGGCTATTCGGGGACACCTGCTGCCCGTGCCTCCGTCTGCCGACTGTCCGCATCCCTGCGTCCGGCGGCGCCTTTTGCGCACCCCTGCATTGCTGATGCCCGCGGCGATTCGCAACATTTTAAATTTAAACGACGCCGCCGCATGCCGTGCCAATGTAGCTCAGCCTGGTTAGAGCATTCGCCTTGTAAGCGAAAGGTCGTGGGTTCGGATCCCATCATTGGCTTTTGTAAAAAACGACGCGCCCGCGGCGCCGCGCAATGATCCGGCCTAGCCTGCCACCGTCGGCGCCGCGCCCGTTCTCGCGCCGCACCGCATGCGCCGTCACACGCAACGATCTGCCGCACGGGGCCGTCCGGTGCGTGCAACCGGACTTGTACCAGATAAAAAACTTCTCGGTATGCCTTATATGGTCTTGACCGCTACTACATGCAATGAAGACAAAGGCGACAACACTGGTCCTTTTTGCTGCACTCCTTGCATCACTGGTGTCCGCGTCGGCCGCCCCCGCATTTGCGGAGGTCCCGTCGTGGATAAAGAACAACGCCGCATGGTGGTCGGAGGGGCAGATATCGGAGGCCGAGTTTCTTGCAGGAATCGCGTACCTGATATCGTCGGGAACCATAGCCGTGCCCGTCGATCCTGCGCCGGACGGCGCGGCCGGAGCGCAGGAGAGCGGCGTCCCCGAATGGGTCAAGAACAACGCCGCGTGGTGGGCCGACGATCTGATCTCCGACGATGACTTCCTCAACGGGATACAGTATCTGGTAAGGGCCGGACTGATTGCCGTGTCCGTCCCCGCGGAGTCCGGGAGCGTCGGGGAGACTGGCGCTGACGACGCCGCTTTCCCGGAGACGGAAAGCGACTCCGTACTGGCCGAGCTCGAGGCTCAGCTTGCAGAATGCGCCAAGATAACAAAGGCGTACAAGAGGATCGACTGCGAAAAACCCGTCAAGCAGGCCATCCTGCTGCACGACTATAGGACCAACGCGGAGATGTTTCCCGTGGGCCCGATAAACTACTACTGGTTCGGGATGGGAAGCGAGGGGAACAGCTTTGAGATAAGCCCGTCGGGCCAGGCCCTGCTCTCCCTACGCATGCTCGCAGAGAACACGAGCGACGAGATAGAGTCGCTTGACTGCACGAGTCCGTCCCTGTGCAACTACGACGTCTGGGACGGTTCTGCCGCGTTCAGGTACGCAGGCACCGACTTTACAAGCGGGCAGATAGTGCTGAACCCCGGGGACGCAAGGGAGTTTAACATGCTGTTCGGCCCCAACGTCGGGTACGGCGGCTCGCAGTTCCTGTACGACGAGTCAAAAGAGTACCACTTTCGAATAAACGAGTCGTTCGGAAGTATGATGGTGCCGCTTGACCTTGGCCAAAACTGAGCCCGAATCGGCGCAGCGTAAGGGCCGGTCCTAGCCGGCCGTCTCATGGCGCTGATGCTTGGCGCTCTTTTTTACTCCCCTCTTCTTTTTTATGAGGCTGTACATGATCATACCGACGTTGATTATTGAGACTATCTCAACTAGGTCGACTCCGTACAGCAGCCAGTCGAGTACGGGGTGGACCCTTGAGACGTATCCGGCCTCAAGCATCATGTCCGCGTTCCACACCATGTGGGGCACCTGGATGAACTGTATTACCGCGATTATTATCACGCTTCCCAGTATCTTGTCCTCGTACCAATTCCAGAACTTGTTCCATACATTCATGAAAATACTTGGCTGTGCCACATAATAAGCAGATTGAAAATTAGACTTGTCTAATTAGGACGCGCTAATTAGGACGCGCTAATTAGGACGCGCTAATTAGGACGCGCTAATTAGGACGC
>JAPPIP010000037.1:6376-13531 GCA_028820595.1 Nitrososphaerota archaeon
CTAATTAGGACGCGCTAATTAGGACGCGCTAATTAGGACGCGCTAATTAGGACGCGCTAATAAAAAACATTAATTATTAAACACACTCATTTTTCCGGCAAGAAAAAATTAAACCGCATCCTGCAAATCCGATGCCGGAACAAGCTCGACGTTGTTGTGATGCGCGTCTGCGGCCGTCGCGCAATTGTTTTTTCGCTAGGTGAGAATGCAGCTATGCTCGACTGCCGACGCTTCGTATGCGGCGCCGCCAAATGCGCCTGGCGCTAGCTTCTGGCGTCTGCCCCTATCTTCTCCCGCTTAACCCACACCGTCTTGTCCCCGCGATCAAAGAGCTCCACATGTCGCGCCCTGAGCCTGTCCCTTGCCGCGTCCGCCTCCTCGTATCGGCCCTGCCTTCTCAGGCCGTTGCGCGCCTCCACCTCGGAGTCGATTGCCGCGGCCTCGGCGGGATCCACGTTGGGCACCCTCAATCCGAGAATCCGGGACATCCTTGAGAGCTCCGCCCCCGCGCCGGCTGCCCGCCCCGGGCCCAGCGCGCAGTCCGCGGCCAGGGCGTTTGTGTCAGACACCACGTCCATTACCGCCGACACTGCCAGGTGCGTGTTGAGGTCATCGTCTAGCGCGGCATCAAACCTGTCTCCGGCATCAACCAGCCCGGGGATGTTGGCGCCGCAGGCGGGGCCGCCCCCGTTTTTGCCGTCCGTATTCCTTGCCGCGTGCATCAGCTCGTAGTGGCACGCCTCTATCTGGCGCCACCTTGCAAGGCTCTCGCGGAGATTTTCATCCGAATAGTCCACCGGCTTTGAGTAGTGGCCCGACAGGCAGAACAGCCTGATCACGTTTGGCCCCCAGTCTTCCAGCGCGCGCCTTACCGACCTGATGTTGCCAAGCGACTTTGACATCTTCTCGCCGCCGATCGTCACCATTCCCACGTGCATCCATATCCTGGCAAACATGCTGCCCGTCCGGGTCTCGGACTGAGCTATCTCGTTCTCGTGGTGGGGGAATATCAGGTCGCGCCCCCCGCCGTGTATGTCTATGCAGTCGCCCAGGTATTTCGTACTCATCGCGGAGCACTCTATGTGCCAGCCGGGGCGCCCCGCCCCCCACGGACTGTCCCACGACGGATGCCCGGAGTCGAACTTCCACAGGGCAAAGTCGAGCGGATCGCGCTTTGCCTCGTCTACCTCGATGCGGGCGCCGGACCTCAGCTGGTCCGTTTTTTTCCCGGAAAGCTTGCCGTACTGCGCAAACTCCGATACTGCAAAGTAGACGCCGTTTTTTGCCACGTATGCCGCGCCCCCACCGATGAGATCCCCGATGAACCCTATGATGTCCGGGATGTGCTCCGTGGCCCTCGGGTATGAGTCGGCTTTGAGCACGTTCAGCCTCTCAAACTCCTCGTGGTATCTCCTGATGTACCTCTCGCCAAGCTCCGAGGCCTGTATTCCCTCGTCTCGCGCCCGCGCTATTATCTTGTCATCGACGTCCGTAAAGTTCTGCACCATCGTGGCCCGTATCCCCCTGCCCTCGAGGTGGCGCCTCAGGACGTCGAACGTTATGATGGTCCTTGCGTGGCCTATGTGCGCGTCGTCGTATACCGTCACGCCGCACAGGTATATCGACACGGCATTGGTGCCCTGTCCTGACAGGCTTGACCTCTTCCCGGAGAGCGTGTCGTGTATCGTGATGCCGCCTGCACCTCTGCCGCTGCCGCCGTCTGCCGCCATGCCTCTGCTCTCCTCCCTCTCCTCTTACCTGACGTCGTACGCCTGCCCGAGGTCCTCCCTGGCCGGCGGCCCCCTCTTGTGCCTGCTTGAGCGGTTCATCTCCAGTATGTCCCGCGCCCTTGAAACATCTACCCGGGCCGCCTCCGCGGCCGCCTCGGCCGGCATCCCCTTCTCGATGGCGCACCACAGCACGGAGTCGATCTCCTCGTACGTGGCGCCAATCTCGGCCTCCGCCTCGTCCCCCCTTCGCAGGAACGGGCTGCTCTTCTTCCGTATTATGGCGTCCGGCACGCCCAGATGTTCTGCCAGTCCCCTTACCTGCAGCTTGTAGAGCGAGACTATCGGGGCCACGTCGGACGCGCCGTCGCCGTACTTGGTAAAGTATCCGATCAGGTGTTCGCTCCTGTCGCTTGAGCCCAGGACGAGCAGGTTCTTTGCATTTGCGTAATAGTACAGTATGTTCGCCCTGACCCTTGCGGCGAGGTTGGCCCTGGCGTCCCCGTTGGGCTCCAGGTACATGCTGTACTCGCGCAGTATGGGGGCGATGTCCACGAGCTTGTGCCGCATGCCCAGTATCGATATTATCCTCTGGGCGTCGGCCGTCTCCGACTCGGGGGTTACCGTCGTGTCCGGCATCATTATCGCAAGGGTCTTTTCAAGGAGCCCGTCCTCCCTGCACAGGTACGCCAGCACCGCCGAGTCGATCCCCCCACTGAGGCCCAGCACGAGCCCGTCTGCGCGCGCCTCTGCGATCCGCTGCCGGATGTAGCCGCGTATGCGGCCCGCTATGCGGCCATAGTCCCGCTCCGTGATCTCCGATGTGACCTCCGCGCCCAACGTGACACCGGGCGCCCTGTATCAGAATAAAGGTTATGTTGTCGTTGTCGTCACCGCCGCCGCACCGGGGGACATCCGCCGTCATTTATCACTCGGGTCGCGCGCTATACGTCGACGTATACGCCGTCGTCCCTTACGTCCACTGCATACGTCTGCAGCTTTACGTCCTTCATGTAGTCCTTGAGCTCGCCGGTCCTGATGTTGTAGTGCCAAAAATGCAGGGGGCACTCTACGATGTCTCCCTCAAGCTTGCCCGGCGCGATGGATCCGTCCTGATGCACGCACAAGTCGTCCATGGCGTGGTATCCGTCCTGGTTGAAGAGTGCAATCTGCTTGCCGTCCACCTCAAAGGACCTGCCCTTGCCCGGCTGCACGTCTCCCTTCTGGGCGATCTTCCTCCATGCCATGAATGTGCGCGTGCAGGGCGCGTATTT
Source organism: Nitrososphaerota archaeon (assembly GCA_028820595.1). Classification (GTDB taxonomy): domain Archaea; phylum Thermoproteota; class Nitrososphaeria; order Nitrososphaerales; family Nitrosopumilaceae; genus Nitrosopumilus. The sequence continues at coordinate 9,378 of JAPPIP010000037.1, forward strand.
AGACTGTTTGGCCTGGACTGGCAGGGTTACGAAACTGGCCGATGTAAACGGTAGTAATTCGTGGTTTGAAGCTCCTTACAAGGCAGCGTGACATACCTAGTCCAAGATGAATTGAGTCGAGCATCGGTTTAACGTCTGCTGTCCCATATGATGCATCCTGTACAGTTCCCCAAAAGTTTCACAATCTTCTGAACTCTAGATCTTTTTCTTCTTTGCGCTGATTGTTCTGATGCATTGCGATGAGAATAGGTTTGGCTTAGTAGCTCGTGCAAAGACATTTTGGACGAAGAATATGCAACCCGCACTCGAATACATCTGCCACAATCTAGTCACCTGTCATGACACGTATCGTATGCAGAAGTGCCCCATCCGCGTATGGCGTGGACAAACCTGCCATATTCATCAGAAAATATGCGGCTTGTCTCCTAACATGTCATAATTCTGGTATCGATAGCATATCCGATATATCAACTCCCGCTTAAACATGCATAAATTTGGAACGCAAGCTACAAAATTAGATGGCATCGACAATCGTGCGTTTATTTCTGATATTGTTTTCTTGCTAATTCAAATAAGTTGAATTGCTTTTCGTATATTTCAATCATAAATTCTGTAACTTGTGGATCTTCGTTCATTAGATATTTTTTGATAACCCATCTGCCACATCGCCGCAGTCTAATTTTTGAGAAGAAACGCGCCCAGAATACAGGCCAGTATATGTGTATTACCAGCAATCCCACTATGCGGTGCCATTGGTTTGTTTCTGCAGAATGGTTTGTCAGCCACTCCGTAATTTCACGCAATACCTTTTCCGTATCCGGTGTACAATCTTGTGCAATTTTATAAATAAAGTTGACCCCGCTCAATGGAACAATTAGTACGTAGGAGTTACGATTTAGGAATTGCCGGGTGGTTTCCAACGCGGTTCTTTTGTTACCATCGGTGAATATGTGGAGACGGACAATGCCTTCAAAGAGAGCCGCGGCCTGTTCAAATATGCCAACCTGCTTTGTAGAAAACGGGATTTTACCGCACTTGTCAACAAGCGTTTCCAACTCTCCTATCTTGACATGGCCTAGCGGCAGTTTGAATCTCTTCTCAATGATGCTGTGAATTTCGTCAATTTCTTTCGGGGTTATGGGATTAGAGGTCATGAAGCATGTCGTATACGTCTTTATTTTGCTTTAGGCTCTTCTTTACTTCTTTTTCCAAATTCTTTTTCTCTTCTGTCGTCATAATGCTTATTGGTTCAAGATTCTATATAACTTTGACTTATATGGAGTATGAGTACATTTATCCTTTCTAGATCACAAGGGCCGGACAGCGCCGTCACTCCATATAGAATTTTATAGCATGTGCCGGCGGGGCCAGCATTGAGCAAGGTAAAGGGAGGGGCCAAACTTGAACGGCAGGGCAGGACCTCGTACGAGTGGGCCAGGTCCCACATGCAGATACTTGACAATACCATATCCCGCCTCAAGAAGAGGGGCGACGGCAAGCCCCTCAGGGGCGTTACGGTCGGGCTGTGCCTGCACATCACAAAGGAGACCTCCGTCCTGCTGATGGGCCTCAAGGGCCTGGGGGCCGAGGTGGCCTGCTGCGGGGGCAACCCGCTCACCACCCAGGACGACATTGCCACGTTTCTGGCATCTCAGGGGGTGCACACCTACGCGTGGAGCACAGAGACCCAGAAGGAGTACGACTGGTGCATCTCAAAGGTGCTGGGGCACAAGCCCTCCATACTGGTGGACGACGGGGCCGACATGAACATAATGGCTCACTTTGATTCGCGCTTTTCCAAACTTGACATAAAGGGGGCCACGGAGGAGACCACCGCGGGCGTCAACCGCATACGCGCCGTGCAGAGGCAGGGCAAGCTGCGCTATCCCGTGATACTGGTAAATGAGGCCCACACAAAGCACCTCTTTGACAACCGCTACGGGACGGGGCAGTCGACCATAGACGGCTACCTGCGGGCCATGAACCTGCTGATGGCATCCAAGCGCGTGGTGGTTGCCGGATACGGCTGGGTCGGCAAGGGCGTGGCCGCCAGATGCCGCGGCATGGGCTCGCGCGTGGTGGTGACGGAGGTCGACCCGGTAAGGGCCCTCGAGGCGTTCATGGACGGGTTCGACGTCGAGCCCATGTCAAAGGCATGCAGGACGGGCCAGGTGTTCATAACCTGCACGGGCATGCGCGACGTCATCACAAGGGAGCACATAGACCGGATGCCGGACTCTGCCGTTATGGGGAACGTGGGGCACTTTGACGTGGAGATTGACAGCGACTACCTGCTGAACCGCTCCCGGTCGGTCCGGCAGGTCAGGCCCAGCCTCGACGAGTGCGTCCTGAAGAGCGGCAAAAAGGTCTACCTTGTGGGCAAGGGGCGCCTTGCAAACCTGGTCGCGGCAGAGGGGCACCCGCCGGAGGTGATGGCCCAGTCGTTCTCAAACCAGCTGAGCTCTATAATGTACATACTGGAGAACCACCAAAACATGAAAAACGGGATACTAAACGTGCCAGAGTCGCTAGACAGGCAGGTGGCCGTCGACGCGCTCGGCGCCCTGGGAGTCCGTATAGACAGGCTCACCAAGGAGCAGTCCAAGTACGCGGAGAGTTGGTAGGCTTTTAACCGATGTGCCGCCCATCCAGTTCATGAAATCGACGACACGCGACACACAGGGATCCGCCCCCCCTCCCACCACCACCGCCGCCGCCGGGCCCGGACGCGCGCCGCCCGCATCCGGCGCGCCGCGCCGCAGGGCCATAATAACGAGCGCCCTCCCATACGCAAACGGCGAGATACACCTGGGGCACGTCGCGTCCACGTACCTTCCGGCCGATGTCACGTGCCGCTATCTGAGAATGGCGGGAACGGAGGCGTACTATGTCTGCGCGTCCGACGACTTTGGCACGCCCATCCTGATACAGTCCGAAAAGGAGGGCGTAACGCCGCAGGAGTACGTGGCCGGGTGGAACAGGAGGGACAGGGAGGATTTTGAGGCTTTTGGCATACGGTTTGACTGCTTTTCGCAGACCAGCTCGGAGCGCAACGTTGCGTTCGTCCAGGACGTGTTTGCAAGGCTCGACGGGGCCGGGCACATATTCGAGCAGGACGTGGTGCAGTTTTACTGCGAATACGACTCAAAGTTCCTGCCCGACCGCTACGTCAGGGGCACGTGCCCCTACTGCGGGGCGCCCGACCAGTACTCTGACCTCTGCGAGGCCTGCGGCCGCGTCCCGGAGGAGATATCCGACCCAAAGTGCTCCATATGCGGGGCCGCCCCGACAAAGAGGCGCTCCACCCACGCGTTCTTCCGCCTTAGCAGCTTTGCAGGCCCGCTCTCGTCCTGGCTTGAGGGCAACGAAAACCTCCAGACCGACGTCAAGCGGTACGTGCAGAACTGGATAACCTCCGGGCTCTCGGACTGGGACATCACCCGCGACATCCCGTGGGGGGTGCCGGTGCCGCCGCGGCGTGACGGCGACGGCGGCGGGGCCCCCAGGGTCTTTTACGGCTGGTTTGACAACCACCTTGCATACATATCGTCCGCGATGGAGTTCCTCGAGTCGAGGGGGATGGACGGAAAAGAGTTCTGGAACTCGGCCGACATCTATCATTTTATCGGCAAGGACATAGTATACCACCACTATTTGTTCCTCCCCGCGATGAGGCTGGGCATAAACTCCGAGTTCAAGCTGCCCGACTATGTCCCGACGCGCGGGCACCTGACGCTGCAGTCAAAAAAGATCTCAAAGAGCCGCAACTGGTACATCGGGCTGCGCGAGTTTCTCCAGCATTACCCGGCCGACTATCTCCGGTACTATTTGGTGGCCATAAACCCGTACTCGCAGGACGACCTGAATTTCGACTGGGACGAGTTTGCGGCCAGGATAAACGCCGAGCTCATCGGAAACCTGGGCAACCTGGTCAACAGGGCGCTCGGGTTCACCGCCAAGAAGTTCGGCGGCGTGGTGCCGGAGCCCGGCCCGTTCGACGACATGGACGAGGAGGCCGCGTCCCGGATCGCCGGGCTTGCGGCCGAGACCCGTGTACTGATGGACCAGAACCACCTTGACAGGGCGCTCAAGAAGATAATGGCGTTCTCGTCACACTTCAACCAGTACTTTCAGCACAAGGAACCGTGGAAGGC
>JAPPIP010000037.1:13631-17242 GCA_028820595.1 Nitrososphaerota archaeon
CACCGCGTGCCGCGAATCACCACGCGCGGCTGTTACAATCTAGTTAACGGCAGGGCCCTGCGCCCGGGCGTGACGTACCGGCTGTACCCGCGCCGCTACTTTGAGGACGCAATCCGCGGCTCGCCCGAACTTGTTATAATGGTACACGGGCTCCGCAACGACGACCGGGGCGCCTTGGAGAAGGTGGTAATTGCAAGGGACATGCTCGCCCGGCTGGGCCGCGGGGGCGGCGGCGCCCGGAAAGACAAGAGGCTGCCGCCCGTGGTGGGGTTCAGCTATGACTCGAACACGCTGGGCGCGCACGTCATGAGGCACCAGCGCAGGGCCCTTGAGGCCGGCAGGCGCATTGCAAGGGCAAACGGCAGGCATCTTGCCAGGTTTGTAACTGACTTCAAGCGGGACCGGGCAAACTTGGACACAAGGGTGCGGCTCCTCGGGCACTCGCTTGGCTCGGAGGTGATATTCCATTGCATGATGCGCCTGGCCTACGGCTCGCTGGGGGGTCCCCCTGCCGCGCCTGACGGGGCAGCGGCCGCTGCCGCTTCTGTTGCCGCCGGACTGCGCCCCTTTTCGCGCGGAATCATAGAGAGCGTGCACCTCTTCGGCTCGTCCCTGCCTGCGGACGTGCAGGATAGTGCGGCGGCGCGGAGCGCGATAGACCACACCGTACGCGGCAGGCTGGTAAACTACTACGCCCCGTCCGACGACGTCCTGCTCCAGGCCGAATCCGAGGAGTTCTTCCCCGGCGGCGTCGGGCCGCTGGGCCTGCGCGGCGCTACCCCACGCGCCGCGGCCCGCCGCGGCCCGCAGCGCGGCCGCAAGAAGGGGATGCCGGTTACGGCCTCCAAGTACCGACAGAGACTGCTGCGCCCTGCAAACCACCGGTTTGCAAGCTATGCCGACGCCCTGCAGTCGTTCCCATGACGATCGGCTGACTCTTAAGGGCACGTCGCGCCGGCCCTGCATGGCTTCTGGCAAACGGGAGGGGCCGGCGTCGGTCAACTTTTGCGTCCTGGGCCGCAAGGAGACCGCGCTAGAGTTCGGCAAGGCGGGCACGTCCTCTGACATCACCATCCACGACAAAAAGGCGCGCGACATCGTAAGGACGTGGGTGGTGGCAACGGGGTTTCCAGAAAAGATCCCCCCCTTGTTCCAGGCCATCTCGATGTCAGAGTACGTGATCTTTCATGTCGATGCGCTGGACCGCTTTACGGGGGAGCAGATCGTCGCACTGGACACCCTCGGCAGAAAGGACGGCATACTGTGCCACACGTACGATGTCGACGAGGGCAGGCTGGACTCCATGATAAGGGGGACCGTAGTTGAGAACTACAGGAGGGTGGACGCGTCGGAGCTGGCGCAGGCGGTGGACGCGCTGCCTCCACTGGCCGGGGACACTTCAGCAGGCTCAGAGGAGGCGCACGGGCGGCCCGCCGAGGTTGAGGTAGACCACTCGTTTGACGTAAAGGGGGTGGGGGCGGTAATACTCGGCAGGGTGACGTCCGGCTCCGTAAGCCAGTATGACACGTTGACGCTGCATCCGTCTGGCTCCGAGGCGCTGGTAAAGTCCATACAGATGCACGATGATCCCGTCGGCACTGCGTCATGCCCCGCACGCGTGGGGCTGGCAGTAAAGGGCCCAAAGCCCGAGGACGTGCGGCGCGGCGACATCCTGTCGGCGGCCGGCAACGACGCGATTGTAGACTCTACGGATCTGGTGCTGGACTACACGCCGAACCGGTTCTACAAGGCCGGACTGTCCGAGAGGCAGGGGTGCATCGTGTCGGTGGGCCTGCAGGCAAGGGCCGCGACGGTCTCGGGCGTATCGCGTGATGGTGATTCTGGCGGCAGTGCGGGTGACGGCGGCGACCACAATCTCCCGGGCCCCTGCAGGATCTCCCTGAGCCTTGCAAAGCCGGTCACATACCACCACGGCGACACGGCCGTCATCCTCAGGCCGGAGGCCGAGCCTATCCGCATTGCCGGCTCGGGGCGCATAGTCCCACGGTGACCGGCCGCGCGGCCGCTTGCAATGCCTAAAATAGCATGCATCCCTATCATACCCATGGGTGGCATGCGGCCCCGCAGGCTTACAGTCGGCATGACCGGAAGCACGGGCGCCATATACGGAATCAGGCTGTTGGAGGTGCTCAGGGACCTTGGGGTTGAGACGCACCTCGTAATGTCCGAGTGGGCCTCCAAGTGCGTCTCGATGGAGACTGATTATTCAACGTCTGATGTAAAGGCCCTTGCCACCGCCACGTCCGATGACGCCAACATGGCGTCTGCGATATCAAGCGGGACGCACATTACAGACGGCATGATAGTGGCCCCGTGCAGCATGAAGACCGCGTCTGCAGTTGCGCATGGGTATGACGACACCCTGATTGCAAGGGCGGCCGGCGTCACGATAAAGGAGTGCCGGAAGCTGGTACTGGTTGCAAGGGAGGCGCCACTGTCGGCCATCCACCTTGAGAACCTGCTAGGGCTGGCGCGGCTCGGGGTTGTGATTCTCCCGCCCGTCACGGAGTTCTACACCAAGCCCGGCACCATTCAGGACATGATAGACCATACGGTCGGCAAGTGCTTGGACCAGTTCGGGATAGAGCACGAGCTGTATGTCCGGTGGGGGGCGCCACCGCGGGTGTGACGGCATGCCGCGGTTCTCGCTGACCACCGTTGCAAGTGCCGGGCTCGAGTCCACGTATGCGACGGTCTGCAACCCGGGGTCGTACCAGAACCTGATACCGCACCACTACCCGTCGGTCCGTATAATGTCGGTCCGGGGCGACACCTCGGTCGCCGAGGAGCACGTCGTGCTGGGAGGGCGTGAGCTGGTGCTGATGGCAAAGCACGTGGCGACGCCTCCGTACAGACACGAGACGTTCGTGATCGGGGGCGACGCCAAGGGCTCGCATATCGTACACGAGCTTGCAGGCGCGGCAGGGCACGCAGAGTCCGACCCGGGCGCGTCGGCCGCGCACCCTCCGGGGCCCCGCACTGTAATCACCACCGCAGTCGAACTGAGGACGGGCCGCCTCGGCATGCCCTCGTGGCTGAGGGGTGGCCGTGACTCGCTTGAGGAGTCCTTTGCGCAGATAATGGCGGAACTCGCGCGGGCCGCAGAGGAGGAAGAGGGCAACGGCGGCGACGGCAGCAGCGACGGCTCATGATCCCTGTCCGCTCACCCTCTGTCCGTGGGTGCCATGCCGCGCAGTCTTTTGGGATGCCCGCGTGAGGTATAATTCCAGTTTGATCCGGCGCCGCCCATGGCCTCGTGGGCGCCGCCTACGGCCGACTATAATGACTCGATACTGAAGCGATAACGGCGGAGTGGCAATGGTGATGCTGGCAGGAAGGTTACTGCTTTTGTTCCTTGTCCTTGAAGTCGTTTAGCTCCTTTTCGCCCTCTATCTTGCCCTTTTCAAACTCGCCCTTGGCCCTTCCCATAGTCTTTGCAAGCTCCGGTATCTTCTTTGCCCCAAAGATGAGCACCACCACGACGATGACCAGTATTATCCACTCTTGTCCTGCTATGAATCCGGCGAGGCCTGCCAGTACTGACATGCAATACATTGGCAGTTTTTGGATTTAAGTGTTCGATTTTTGGC
>JAPPIP010000091.1 GCA_028820595.1 Nitrososphaerota archaeon
TATGATCATATATAGGCACTTGCTTAAGGCGGAACTATTTACCGGACAAGGCAGCGCATCTTCAGCGTATGTAGTGGGTCCTGTCGCTCTTCGGCGGACTCCTTTCCGTCTGCCACCCGCACCTCCTGCCTCTTTTTCTTGGCCTCCCGGATGCGCTCCCGGATGTACCTGTACGCCGCCTCGGCCTTGTCCCTGGGCAGGGCGTCGATGGTACCGGGCGTGTCCCGACCCCACGGGTTGTACGCCGCCGAGTTTGTATTGCGCTCGATGTTGGACATCTCGGTCTGCCCCGGTATGGTCAGCACGATGGACGACGACATCATCCCGCGCTCCAAGCGGACGTTCGTGATGTCATCGTAGGAAAACCCCTCGACCTGCTCGCCGAGCCCGAGGCGCGTGGGGTTGCGTATTATGACGCGGCGGGGCGTCAAAAATATGGCGTTTGGCGTTACGGGCGAGCCACCGGCCAGGAACCGGGACTGCCTGATCGATATGACGACGCGCTCCCCGGGGTCGAGCCTGTCTTTGATCCTCTTGTTCAGTTTTTCATCCAGCGGGAAGTCCCCGCCGTATCCTTTGTCCTTCCTCCCCCCGTCGGTCCTGCCGCAAGCCACGGCCTGAACCTGTTATGCGGTTTATAAGCAGGATTAAGAAAAAATCAGCCCTTTTATTATATTCATTACATGCGGGGCATGGTGTTTTCAGAAAAAGCCCCGGAAGACATGAAGAAGCTGAAGAGCGGCGTTCTTGGCGTGGTCATCTTGCTGGTCCTCGGCTCGCTCTCCCCAACGATCATACAGGAGTTTACGGGCGTCGACCTTGAGACACTGTGTGGCAAGGGCGAAACCCCGCCCGCCGGCGCAACAGACTGCCTGGATACCAGCGGTGACATCAGCAAGCAGGTGTTCAAGGCGCTTGGTTCCGTACCGATCGTGGTCGCCGTAATTGCCTTTGTCGGGTTTGCCATAGTGGGCGGAAAGTACTAGTTGTACAGCCCCTTCCCCATCTCCACTGTTTTTACACTTGCGGCGGCCGCCGCCGGCGCGTCGGCCGGTTTTTTCCTGCTTGGCTATGATCCGGCCCGCCTGCTTTACGTCATGGTCGCGGCGTGGCTGTGCGCCTGCGCCCTTGACATGGGGCACACCGTGCGGCAGGGGTCGCGGACAGTACGCGCATACGAGCAGAACCCCGTCATGCGCGCCGTCCTGCGGCGGACCGGAAGCCTGCGGGCCGCCGCCGCCCTGGCGCTGGCCGCCGAGGCCGCCCTCATCGCGTCTAGTCCGTTCATCATAACGCACGCCTGGAACCCGCACGTGCTCGGCGTCATATGCGGCGCGGCCGCCGGCGTGCACGTCGCCGGCTTCACTGAGAGCCGACGGTTCATGCGCCGCCTGCTGCAGCCCTGAGATCATGGCGGGTTCTTGTCAAAGTGCTCGGTCAACTTCCTGTCAAGCCACTTGCTCGTTGACCGGTCGTCTTTGTCGGCGGCCTTCCTCATGTTCTCGACGTTCTCCGGGCTCAGTGTAAATCCGACCCTCACCTTCATGCTTGTGGTATGGCTTGCTATTATTTAATTATACTTACTATTAGTGAATCTAACTTGGTTAGATAATTACATATATGCTATTAGTTCCTATTAGAAACTATGAGTACCACGAATACGCACGGACGCGTGGACCCATCCGCTCCGCGCATCGCATCGAGGCGCGCGAGGTCCGCGAGCACGCCGGGCCTCACGTACTTGGTGGAGGTCAACCTAGACACCGGGTTCGGCAGTTGCGAGTGCCCGGGGTACGCGTTCAGGGGGCGGTGCAGGCACGTGGACGAGGCCAGACAGGACGCGGGGGTCGAGGCTCCCGCGCCGGCATAAGACAGCCCTTTAAGCCAAAGGCCGGCTTGGCCGCATGGGAGTCTGGAAGCTGGCCAACCGCAGGCAGCCGGAGGGGGCGCTGCTCGACGCGTCAAGGTTTTCGTCCGTTGCCGGCGGGGCAAGCGATGCCGGCGCGTTGCGCGCCAGGCGCGTGAGTGTGCCGACTGAGGTGGACGCCAAGAGGGCGCTTGAGAACGCGGGGGGACTGGCATCTGAGCGCGCCAGGTCCCTGGAGTTCTGGTGGGACAGGCCGAACCGCAGGCTGGACATCGTGCTTGTGGCCGCGCGCGACGACATGCCGGCGTACGAGCAGGACTTTATGGCAGCCTACGTGAACGCGACCTTTGAGGACTGCCCCGTGATGCCAGAGTGGTACGACAGGGCGTACTACGTGGGGGAGGCCGTGCGCGTCGCGGGCGGCGGCGGGGATGCGGCCGACGCGGCCGCCGCCGGCTCGGGCAGGACTCACGCCGGCCTGGAGTGCAGCGTCTTTGACGTGGGGTACAGGCACGGGCACATCATGGCCGCGTTCGACACCAAGACGAGCCACGACACGGTTACGCAGGTGTCGTCTGTCATGCAGCTTGCGAGGTACGGGTGGATACAGATGGTGTTCCGCCGCCAGTCGTTTACGAGCCAGCTGCAGAGGCTGTCCTCCGCCATGAGGTCGAGCCACAAGGAGTTCACGGAGTCGAAGCACTACCCTATGTCAGACGCGGTGCTCCTGACGGGCGAGGCCGAGCCGCGCGACCATTCGGAGAAGAAGGCGGACTTTGTCTCGCACTACCAGACGCTGCAGTCGCAGCTGGCCCAAAAGTCGCAGGACGAGCAGGTCATGGTGTCGGTGCGCGGGCTGCTGGAGTCGGGGCACGAGGTGAGGCTGGACTGGAGCGGGATCAGTACGGCGCAGTCCAGCCTGGAGCACCTGACTGCCAACGAATACGGTTATGCAAAGTTTGCCGGGGTGCACAGGACCAGGAAGGGGCGGAGGGGAGGCGGCCGCTCGTGGGGGCGGGGGCGGCCACAGGGGCGCGGCGATGCGGGGGAGGCGCAGACGGGTTCAGCCGTCCCCTCCACGGAACCGCCGTCCTCCCCACCCGCGTATGTTGACGCGCCGGCGGACTCGGCTGACCGCTGGGAACCTGCGCTGTCGGTCCGCCTTGACGGCCGCAAAACAAAGGACTTTACGCGCCTCCGCATATTCGAGGACAGGCTGCTGCCGGACGCCGGCGAGATCGACAGGCCGGTGTCCAAGTATCTGGCAAAGTCGTTTCTGCTCGGCCGGTACGGCACGCGCAGGTCGCCCCCGTTCGTCGTCATGACGCTGCCCGAACTGGGACTGCTGCTCAGGCTGCCGGACACGGACGCCACGCCGAACCTCACGATAACCCGGCAGCAGATAATGCCCCAGCAGCCGCAGCAGTCGAAGGCGGGCTTTTGCATCGGGTTCTTCGAGAGGACGAAGTCAGTGGAGTGCTCTGACGGCATGGCCGACTTGGCGTCCGGCAAAGTCGGGGCAAACGGCGCCGCAGACGCGGGGGCGGGTGATGCCGCCACCACTACTGACGACGGCGCGGACGCGGCGGCGGCCGCACCGGCTGACGGCGGAAGAGCCTGGTGGGAGGACGAGTTCGACATAGACGCCGCACCCCCCGGCAGCTCGGACGTTGCCAGTGATGCGGGTGTGGCGGGGACGGGCGGTAGCGGTGCGGAGGATGGCGCCGATGGTGGCGGAAGCGGCGGAAGAGCCTGGTGGGAGGACGAGTTCGACATAGACGCCGGCGGCTCAACGGGAGATGATACCGGCACGGATGAGGACCCTGATGCGGCCGGCCGCGCCGACGCAAGTGCCGACACAGCCGACACGCAGGAGGTCGGCCTGCCAGATCCCATGTTCGGCGCGCCCGACCTCGACGCGTCCTCCGCGCAGGGCGTCGTGCTGTCCCCCGAGGACATACAGACGCACATCTACATGACGGGCGGCACCAAGTCCGGCAAGACCACGTTCATCAGGTGCCTCGGAAAGCACCTAGAACTCGCCAACCTGCGCGGGACGTTCTCCAACGCGTTCATACTCATCGACCCCAAGGGTTCGGACTCGTACGACTTTCTGCGCCAGTGCGAGTCCGAATCGTACGATGCGGGCAACGTGACGTTCCTGGATCCCGTTGAGACGGCGTTCAGCATCAACGTGCTGGAACTGCCATCCTACGACGGCCCTGAGGACCGGCAGGTCGTGGTGTCGCAGTACGTCGGGTACATCATGCAGATGATCGAGTACTGGTACCAGGGGTCAGACGCGTTCGTCAGGTTGAAGCGCATACTGGATACGCTCCTGCAGTACGTATACCTGAACAACGACAAGCCCACGTTCCTGGACATCTACGAGATCATCGTGGCCATGCAGCAGGACGGTGAGGAGATGCTGGTCCGCATGTACAAGGAATTGGGCCAGCCGGAGGAGGTCTTGAGTCAGGCCATAAAGTCGGTTGCCAGCATGGACTCAAAGTCGTACGAGCCCGCGCTCAACAGGTTGGAGAAGTTCGCCACCGACCCTGTTCTGCGCCACATGTTCTGCGTGCGCGAGTCCACCGTGCGCTTTGAGGACCTGATCAAGGCCGGTTCCTATACGATCATCAGGCTGTCGCCGCTGTCGATCCCGCAGCACATCATCACGCTGACAAAGCAGACGCTGGTGATCAAGCTGTGGTTCGCCATACAGGAGAGGGCGGAGAGGGTGAAGCTGGAGTCCGAGCGCACGCAGGTGTTCCTGGCGCTCGACGAGTTCCAGGACCTGGCGGGGCTGCCGGTCATAGAGGCGATGCTCACGCAGGCCCGGTCGTACGGACTGGGACTGCTGCTGGCCCACCAGTCCACGGCGCAGCTTGACAACAACCTGTTTGAGGTCATCGTCGGCAACGCCGGCACGCAGTTCGTCGGCAGGGTGTCCGGACGCGATGCGGAGAGGTTCGGCAACGCGTGGGATCCCGGATACAGCAAGGAACTAAAGCAGCAGCTTGCCACGCAGGAGTGCCACCACTGGACGGCCCGCCTGGTGGCCGGGGGCGGCGAGTCGCAGCCACTGCCCGTGCAGTTCTGGCCCGTTTTTGTCCCCCCGCGCAGGCGGTCCGAGGAGTTTCTGGCGGACTTCATCGGGTCACAGAAGGACAAGTACGGCTGCGGCAGGGTGGGCGAGTCCATGATGCGGCAGGCCGAGAGCCAGGCCACCCGGTGGCTGAGCAACGTGCCGCACGAGCCGCCCACCCGCGACGAGTGGGACGTCATGTGCCTGCTGAGGGAGGCGCACACCTCCCTTACGCTAAGGGACATCGTGTCGCGGTTAGGCGACGGCACGACGGCGTCGGATACAGTGTCGGGCATCCTGCGCCGTATGGTGGACAAGGGGCTGCTCGCCCGGGAGTCGAGAAAGTACTCGCTGCCGTACGACGTGTCGGCAAAGTATCTGGAGTTCAAGCCGTCGGACATCGGCACGTCGGAGGACATCCCGCTGTCGACGTCGGTGGCCGTCGAGCATTACCTGGGGCGCAGGTTCTTCCTGTGCGTCGCGCCGCAGAAGGTGCGCAAGGGGAAGAGGCGTACCGACCTGGTCGCGTACGACTACGAGACGGCCACGCCAATATCCGTGGAGATCGAGTCCGCCGCGGAGGTGCACCGCCACCCGGAGCACGTCAAGCTGAACATGACGAAGTGGGAGGAGATGGGGTTCGAGGAGTGCCACGTGTGGTCGACACACGCCGGCATAACCGGGATATACGACGGGCTTGCGGACGAGCAGAAGAAGGGCGTGAGGCTGTTCGTGGTGGGGGAGGAGGGGGATGATGAGAACGGGGAGGACGGCGGCACGGACCGCGCGCCGCAGCCGCCGCCGCTGCGGAAGGCGCGCGGGCGGCGCATGGGGACGGACGGTTCCGATGATGACTACGGCGACAATTCCGCCGCAGCAACGCAGCCGCAATAGCGGCGGCGGCTATTTCTTGTTGCCCGTAGCGGCCGGCGGCCTCGACGTAGGCCGCTTGAGGTTGCGCTTCTCCAAGGCCTTCCTGACCTCGGGTATCTCCCACACGTACTGTATGTGCACGCAGACGTTCTCGTCGCAATACTCACACCATACGTCATCGTCGTGGAACATAACCGACACGAGTCGGCCTATTGGCTCCACCCTGCTGTCCAGTATGCACACGCGGGCGCCGTCGGTGCTTATGTGGGAGAACCTCTTGAGTTCGATCTTCCCAAGCGTCTCGCGCAGAGCGTAGTCTACGAACTCCGACATGTTGTTCAACCCCAGGTCCTTCACCATGGGCGTCGGCAGCGCTCGCTGCACCTGCGATAGCAGGGCCTTCTTTACGGATACGGGCGTCCAGTCGTTCTTTGCCATCATGTAATATTACAACAAAGTCATATTTATTTGTGCGAGGTTGTGGGGGAGCCTGACGCCTGCCCATATAGGAAGTATGCATGAAGCGGACGCGTGCACGGCGCCGGAAGCGTGCTTGAAGCGGGCGGCGGCGCGGCGCATGAAACGCGCGCGGGTGGCCCCGTGCGCCGGCGGTGCGCCGGCCGTGGTGAAACTGGTCGTGATGAGAAGGGGGTGCAAGGCGCGCTGAAGAGCGATTCAAGACACGCCTCGCAACCACCGTCAGGTACGTGGATCATACAAAAGGGCCGGCCCCGCGGCCGCGGGGGTGAAAAAATTCCCACTAAATTTTAGTAGGAACAAAAACATTCCCACTAAATTTTAGCAGGAATTTTTTAGGCGTGGCCGCCGGCCTGCTCCGCCCCTTTTTATCAAATTGTGTCATCATGACAGTTGGCGGCAAAGACTGCGGAACAAGCGGGCGCGGCGGGCGGGGGAGGTCCGGCGCCGGCACCCGCAGGCGCCGCCGGCACCACGACCACGCGCTCCGTGTTTGCCGCGCGTACCATTGACGACATATACGAGGAGGTCCGGCGTGCCTACCTTGCGGACGGCCGCCCCTGGATACTGGGGTATTCCGGCGGCAAGGACAGCACGTGCATGGTGCAGATTGTGTGGACCGCCCTGCAGGGGCTGCCGCCCGGCAAGCTTGGCAAGCGCGTTTACGTCATATCGTCGGACACGCTGGTGGAATCGCCAAAGATAGTGGAGCGCATAACGGACACGCTGCGCATGATGGAGGACGCGGCCGAGAAATCGGGACTGCCCGTGTCCACCAATTTAGTGCGTCCCGTACTGGAGGACACGTTCTGGGTTTGCTTGCTGGGCCGGGGGTACCCCGCGCCGAGCCGCGTGTTCCGCTGGTGCACGGACCGCCTGAAGATCAGGAACGCCGACCGCTTCATACGCGAGAAGGTGTCCGAGTACGGGGAGGCCGTCGTCGTACTGGGAACGCGCAAGGACGAGAGCGGCGAGCGCAGGCGCACGATGGAGAACCACGAGGCGCCGCATGGAGTCGCCACCACAGCGGCGGCGGAGGAGGAGGGCGGCGCTACCGAGTCCCTGTTCATGCGCCACTCGCACCTGCCGTCCGCCTACGTGTACGCGCCGCTGCGCGACTTTGTCACAAAGGACGTGTGGAACTACCTGCTGCAGAACCCCAACCCCTGGGGGGCGAACAACCGGGACCTGCTCGCGCTTTACAAGGACGCCGACTCGCCTGACTGCCCGCTGGTGGTGGACAACACGACGCCGTCGTGCGGTAACAGCCGGTTCGGCTGCTGGACGTGCACGGTCGTGGAGGACGACATCAGCATGCGCCACCTGGTGGAGAACGGCGAGGCCTGGCTGGAGCCGCTGCTTGAACTGCGCGACGAACTGAAGGAGACGCAGAAGGATCCCGTGAGAAAGAGGGAGGTGCGCGAGGTGAGGCGCCGGGACGGGCAGTTCGTCCTGATGAAGGACGACGGCGCTGCGGAACAGGAGCCAGACGGAGGCGCGGCGGAGGAGGCGGAGGGTGCGGGCAAGGCCTTCGTACCCGGCCCCTACACGATGGACTTCCGGCGGCGGTTTCTGCGCAAGCTGCTGGCGGCCCAAAGGCAGGTGCGCGAGACCGGCCCCAACCCCGACATCGAGCTCATTTCAGCCGACGAGGTGCACGAGATACAGCGGCTGTGGCGCGTGGAGTACGGAGACTGGCGGGACACCGCATACGCGATATACAGGGAGCAGACGGGCGAGGACATCTCGGCGCGCAGGACCGCGGATGACGCCGTGTTCTCGGGGCCGGAGCAGGACATGCTGGAGGAGGCGTGCGAGCAGAGCGGCGCGCCGGCGCTGCTTGTCTCCAAGCTGTTGGAACTCGAGTGCACGCACAGCGGGGCGGGCAGGCACGCCGGCATACATGGCAAGATAGACCGCGTGCTGTCCGAGGAGTGGCGTACCGACCTGACGGAGGTAGCGTCGGAGCTGCGCGACGTGCGCGGGCTGGACGACTTTGAAAGGAACATGAAAAACGACGCCGCCTCCGGGAGCAGCTGACATGCAGTTCACCAGGCTCAGGCTGCAGGACTACGGCGTGTACGGGGGCACCACGGACATCGACCTCAGGCCAGAGCCCGACAGGCCGGTCATACTATTCGGCGGGACCAACGGCGCGGGCAAGACCACGTTGTTTGAATCCATACTGGTCTGCCTGTACGGGCAGGGGTGCATGCGCATGATGCGGAGCGGCCAGGGGGGCGGCGGGCGGCGCGAGTACGAGCGGCTGCTTGCCGGGCGCCTGCACCGCTCGGGCGGCGGACGGACCGCCGGTTCGGCGTCCATTATGGTGGGGTTCGCAGCGTTCGCCGGCGGCAGGGGCACGGAGTACGAGGTGTGCAGGTCGTGGCGCGCGGCGCGCGGCGCGCGGGCGGATGCCAGGGTGAGGGAGTCGCTGTCCGTGGGGCGGCGGCCCGCCGGTTCCGACGCCGCCTTCGAGCCGGTCGACATGGAGTCCCGGTGGCAGTCGTTCATCATGGACCTGGCGCCGCCCGCCGTGGCCGGCCTGTTCTTCTTCGACGGCGAGCACATATCGCGCATTGCAAGGCAGTACGGCGGGTACGCCGGGGACGCGTTCAGGGCGGCGCTGGGGCTGGACATAGTAGACAAGCTACAGGCGGACCTGCTGGCCAACGGGGCCAGGGAGGAGAAGGACGGTGCAGGTACCGGGGGACGCGGGCGGGGCGGCAGCGGCGGCGCGGCAAAAAAACAGTACATTGATCTGGAGGCCGAGCGGGCAAAGCACGACGCGGAGAGACAGCGGCTGTCGGAACTGCTGGACCTGAAGGCCGCCGCGCTTGCAGAACTGCGCTCCGAGCTGGCGGCCGCCGAGCAGAGGGTCGCCGCCTTCCAGGGGGATGAGGGAGACAGCACGCGTAATGCCGCCGCCGAACCCGCCACCCCTCTTGACCGCGCGGTACGCGACGCCGAAGAGACGGAGTCCCGCATACTCTCGGCGTGCGCGTCGTGCGAGGCGCCTTTCCGCCTGCTCCCGCCGGACATGCTGCTCACCCTTACAAAATGGGTTGACGCCCACTGGGACGCGCAGGTGCGCGGGTTTGCCGCCGGGGCTGCCGACGAGTTCGTTGAGGCGCTCCGCAAGTATGTCATGTCCGACGACTCGCTGGACGACGCGGGCAGGCGGGGGGTGCTCGGGGCCATAGATGCGGTGGCGGAGTCCCGGAAGGCGAAGCGCGCAAAGGCGTCCGACCCGGAGCCGCCCATGCCCGGCACTGCGTCGGCCGTGCGGGCGCTGCGCACCCTGAAGGCCGCGGCGGAACCGCAGGGGGGCGCCGGGCTGCCCGCACTCTGCTCCTTGCTTGCCGCCCAGCGCACGCGCGCGGGGGAACTGGAGTCGGCCCGCGACATAACGGAGCGCGGGACGTCGGAGCGCATGGAGGTCGTGCGCGTGGTGTCGGACCTGGCGTCAAGGGCGGGCGCGGCCGCCGCCGAGGTGAGGGTGCTGGAGTCCCGCATGCGCGAGCACGCGGCGGCCGCACGCGCGGCGAACTCGGGGATGCGCGACCTGTTGAGGCGCGCGCAAAAGAGGGGCGGTTCCGCCCGCAAGTCCGAGCTCAGGGCGAGCGCGCTGGACGCGCTGGAGTCGTTTTCAGCGCGCATGCTGTCGTCGCGCACGCGCAGGCTGGAGGACGCGCTGCTGCAGAACCTGAGGGTACTGATGCACAAGAACGCGGTCGAGCGCGTGGAGGTGGACGCGGAGAACAGCTTTGCAATCCGACTGTATGGGCCGGCGGCCGGGGCTGACGCTGAAGGTGGCGACGACGGGGCGTCCGGGGACGGTGCGAACCCCCTCCAGACGACCGACCCGGCAAGCGGGCTGTCGGAGGGCGAGCGCCAGATGTTCGCGCTGTCCGTGGTGTGGGCGCTGGCAAAGACGTCCGGGCGCCCGCTGCCCTTCGTGATCGACACGCCGCTCGCCCGCCTGGACGCGGCGCACCGCGCGGGCATGGTGAGGGAGTTCCTGCCCGGCTGCTCGCACCAGGTGCTTGTATTGTCCACGGATTCGGAGGTTGACGAAAGCGCATACGGGGAGATTGAGCCGCG
The DNA here is from genome assembly GCA_028820595.1 of Nitrososphaerota archaeon. Lineage (GTDB taxonomy): Archaea > Thermoproteota > Nitrososphaeria > Nitrososphaerales > Nitrosopumilaceae > Nitrosopumilus. Next base: position 10,410 of record JAPPIP010000091.1, read on the forward strand.
CGTCGCCAAGTCGTACACGCTGGAATACGACAAGGCGGAGGGGCGGGCCGCCTGCAGGCCGGGGTTCTTCCTTTGGGGCCGCAGGGGAAGGGAGGTGCGGGGGGAATGAGCAAGGCAGGCGACGCCGCCGCGTCGGCGGATGTCCGGTTCCCCGAGTCCGTCCGCATCAGCAGCCGTTCGCGCGGACTGCTCTCCATGATAAAGTCGAGGACGGGCATCCAGCAGTCCGCGTCGGCCAGGCTCGCGCTCTGCCTCTCCCTTGCAGACCGGTCGGAGGAACCGGACGCCGGTGAATACGACGAGGAGGGGTCTGAACTGCGCGCATCCGACGTGTTCGGCGAGTGCCGGGACGCGTACGAGGCGCTGCTCGCATACATGATGCACGGCTGCAGCGCGGGTACTGGCGAGGAACACACCCGCGACTTCCTGCGGGCCCACGTCAACCGCGGGATCACAATGCTGTTCACGCGCGTGGGCGGACTAGCCGACGTCGGCTCGCTGGTACAGCCGCCGATCGTCGGGAAAGGCGGTGGCGGTGGCGCGTAGTGGCTGGCAATGACGCTGCCGCGCGCAAGATGCCCGCGTACCTGGACCACCACGCCACCACGCCGCTTGACCCGCGGGTGCTTGACGCCACGCTCCCCTACATGCGGGAGGCGTACGGCAACGCCTCCAGCACGGACAACTCGTACGGCAGCGAGGCCATGGTCGCCGTCGAACTTGCGCGGCGGGAGCTGGCGAGGCTGGTCAACGCGAAGAGCCCCTCGGAAATCCTGTTCACGGGCGGGGCCACGGAGTCGGACAACCTGGCCATCATCGGCACGATGCGGGGGGCGGCGGAGTCGTAGCCTGATGACGGCGGCCGTGGCGGCGCAGACGAAAAGCCCCACATGATCACCTGCGCGACGGAGCACAAGGCGGTGCTGGACGCCGCCGCGCACGTGCGGTCCAGCGGCATGGGCGACGTGACGGTGCTGCCGGTGGACGGAATGGGCCGCATATCCCAGGACGAACTGGAGGACGCCATGACGGAGCGCACCGTACTGGTGTCCGTTATGGCCGCGAACAACGAGATAGGCACCATGCACGACCTGCGCGCCGTCGGGCGCATCGCCACGAAGTACGGCGCGCTGTTCCACACTGATGCCGCGCAGGCCGCCGGCAGGGTGCCGCTGGACGTGCGGGACATGCACATCGACATGATGTCAATCTCGGCGCACAAGATGTACGGGCCGAAGGGGATCGGCGCGCTGTACGTGCGGACGGGCGTCAGGCGCAGGCTGCGGCCCGTGCAGTTCGGCGGCGGGCAGGAGGGCGGGATGCGCCCGGGAACGCTGAACGTGCCCGCCATCGTGGGGTTCGGCAGGGCCGCCCTGATTGCAAAGTGCGAGATGGAGGGGGAGAACAGCAGGTTTGCCAGGTGGACCGCCCGCATGCGCCGCGCGTTCGAGGCGGCGGGCGGGCGCGTGAACGGCGACCCGTCCAAGAGGCTGCCGCACAACGTCAGCGTGACGTTTCCCGGCATAGACGGCAAGGCCGTGATAAACTCGGTGTCAGACGCCATCGCCATATCCGCCGGTTCGGCCTGCACCACCCAGACGGTCGAGCCGTCGCACGTGCTACTGGCCCTAGGGCTGTCCGAGGAGGACGCGCACGCATCCATACGGATAGGCGTGGGGCGGTTCAACACCGACGGGCAGGTGGACCTCGCGATACGCGTGATAACGGAAGCCGTAAAGGAGCTGCGCGGACTGCGCGGGGAATCAGCCTAGTATCCGGTCCAGCAGTCGCATTCCGACGGCACGGTCGACCTGGCCTCGTGCCCGCAGTCGTCGCACTTCTGCACGGTGATCTGCGTACCGCATTGGGGACAAGACACTTGCGTATCGTGTATGTTCGAGCTGTGGCACTCGTCGCACGACGACGTCAGGGGCATATTCGGACGGCCGCCGGGAGCATAAAAGGCGGCTTTATACTGCCCGCGCTGGACGCGTGGAACTCTGCCTCTCCCCACGCGTCGCTGACCGACGGCGCGGCGCCCCCGTTCACTGGGAGGACACCATTATCAGAGCAATCACAGTCACTGACGCCCCGATAAGGAATGCCGCCAAGCAGTCGTCCAAGTCCATGCAGCACGTACAACGCGGCGTTTAAAGCGGCCCACGTACGCACCGTGCCCGCCGCGGAAAGAAAATGGGTGTGTTTGATGTGTGTGAGCCGTTGAACAGGCTTCAGCTCATCCGAGAATGAGCCCGAAATTATTGTTGCAATTATGACATTTCCACCGTTCACAGGCGTGGGCTCGATCCTTGAACTCCGTGGACTCCATGTACTCTACGGCAATAGAACCGCACTTGGGACACTCTGCCATGCGCATTTAACACCGGGATTTATTTAAGGCATTGAGAGGTGCAGCCCTTTCAGGCAGTCAGTACTTCAGGTCGGCGACCCGTCTTTTTACCGTCTCATAGTCAAAGTTGTTCTCGAACCCCATCATCTCCACTATCCTGACGTCCAAGCGGCCATGTTCGTGGAGCCAACGCAGGGTGCCAGCGTGGGTGTTGAGTTTGGCGTTATTCAGGTATTCGAGGTCAGTGGTATGGCCGAGTATGGCCGGTACGGACTCGCCGATCATAATCTTGTTCTCCATGCGATAACGCGGGCGGTGGAACATGATAGTCATGTCAACGTCGATCATCTCCTCCGTCATGGTCGGCACGAGCCATCCCACCTTGAAGCGGTCCGGCGTGGCAAGCGCGTTGCCCCTGACATACGGATACCCGTGGAAGAAGCGCACGTACTCCGCGGGTATGCGGTAGGCCCCTGTCTTTTCATCGGCTTCGGAATCGCGCGCCTTGACGTATTCCCGTCTGTCGTCCAGCCAAGCCTGATTGAACGTGTAAAAGTAGTCGCCGTCGAGCCACGCGTCGTGCCAGACGAGGTGGTCGGGCACGCGCTCCGGCACCTTCATCGACCTGTTGACCACGGCCCCCACGGCCTCTTCACCCATAAGCTTCCACGACTCCACGTCCCTTGCGAGTTCGGGGTCGGCCTCCTGTATCTCGCCCTTCTTCACCCGCTTTTTCTCCCTGTCCAATTCCTTCTCCGCCCTCTTGAGCATCCGCGCAACCCACTTGGAGCGTTCCTTCCGTATCTCCTCGCGCTGCTTTTCGTCGAACATGACGCGTGACCCGCCCTCCGCTGAGAAGTTGTTGGAATAATCATGCTTTTGCTTTATGCGCTTGACGATCTCCTTGCTGCCCCACGCCTTGAACTCAAATTCATGCATCTGGCTTCCCTCGGGCCACCTGACCTTGATCCCGCGCAGCCCCTTGGCCTCTATGCCCGCCATCTGGTTGTGCCAGCGGTGAAACACAATCCCCCCCTTCTTGACATCGATGATGAGGCCGTGGTTGGTGACATGGAGCGCACCCGGCCCGAACGGCGTGTTCACGTCGTGCTTGAACTCGAGCTCCTCTCCGCTCTGTAGCACTACGGGCATATCTCTAGAACCGCACCCCCGCTTTTAATATTTTCTATGTTTTTTTCTAATTTTTTTCCAATTTTTATATCTGGAGTGGAAATTCCTGCGATATATTGTGCATGCCCGGGACTGGGTGCATCGCGTCCGGCCTCACCTGCTGGCAGCGCCGTCACCCTCCGCCGCTAGTGGGTCCGCCGCCGCCGCCGCCACTACTACCACCGCCACCGGCACCGAGGTTGCCCATCGCGTCTTGCGACGCGCCCGTGTCGAACCCGGACGGCGTTGCCCCGGCAGACGCCGCGCCGGAATCAAACCCATGCCCTCCTTCTGACGCGCCCTGGGCGCCGCCGGCTCCTGGGATGCCGCCGGCTCCTGGGCCGCCGCCGCCCGACGGCGTCGCGGGTCCGTTAGTACCGCCGCCCACGCCGAACCCTCCTGCGGACTCACCACCGTCATCCTGAAAGCCAGATTGTTTCGGCGGCGTGAACATCGGGCCGGTCTCCAACCCCACGCTTTTGCCGGCCTGGTCCATCTGCTTGCCCATGCCCTGCGGCATCGCCGTTATCATGCTGGCGCCGCCTCCCATGGCCATGCCCTGCAGTATGCCGGTGAGGCCGTGCCCCTGTTGCGCGGCCTTCATGCCGCCGGCCGCCATGCCCGTGCCCATCTGCGCGGCCATCATAGTGGTACTCATTACGGCGGTCTGCACGTAGCCGCTGACTTCTTTGCTTATCTTGCCCAGGAATGGGGCCAGCAGCAGGGGCCACGAACCGGCCAGCGTCACGATGCCCAGCGCGCTTATCCATTCCTCCAGCGTGTCCAGCGGCGTGTTCATGACGTACTCCCACCCCACGTACAGCGTGAGCGCCGAGAAAAATGGCGCAATGGAAGCGCCGACCATGCTGTACACGAGGCTCTTCGCGTGATCCTTGATGATCGGCAGGTGCCGCAGCACGAGCCACAGGGGCAGCGTGATGAGCACGATGCTGATAAACAAAACGCGCACCTCACCCATGATGTACATGGTCAGCGTGACGGTGAGCGCCGGCACGATCTTGAAGAAGGGCAGCAGCACCTCGAACATCAGCGACGTGCCAAAGTCGGCCGGCGACGTCAGGGCGGTCGACCACCTCAGGGGGTCCAGTATGGTGGAAAAGTCGAACATGCACTCGGCCGACGCCCCCATCTTGCACCACAGGTCGTTTATGATGCGCTGCGGGTGGTCGCCGCCCAGGCTCATCATGTCAAGTGACAGGTCCTCCATGCCCAGGGCGAAAATGTCCCACACCTCCGGTATGAGCCATATTATGATCAGCCCGATTATGGCGCCCCTGAACATGTCGGCCGCCGTGCCCTGGCGCCACAGCCCGAAGCCCCTCTCCATGAAGTGTCCGGCCGCGGAGAACACCATCATCATGACCAGCAGTACCGTAGAGGGTATGGCGAAATACCTGTAGTGCTTGATTATGGTGGCGTTCTCGTCGAACCACCCCGCAGCTATAAGCCTCTCGTTGATGTCGTGCAGCTCCGCGTTGTATGCCTGCAGCTGCACGTAGTTGACGCCGCCGCGCAGCAGCTCGCCGCCCTGTCCCAGCGCCGCGGACGTTACGACCTGCGCCACGGTACCGCCGGGCGACTCCTCGCCGCCCGCGTCGGGCGCCGTCAGCTCCTTTATCATTTGCAGCAGTTCCGCGCGCCTGTTGAGGTCCGCACTGTTTGCCAACAGCACGTCCTCCGGTACAGCCGTCATGCGCGCCCCCGTATCCGGGTGGTGCGCGTACATGGTGGGGACGTCCGTGAGGGTCTCCACTATGTTGGCCTGTATGACGCCCGTGAACGTGGTCATCACGCCTATGTACACGACTATGCCGAGCAGCATGATGCCGAGCATTATGGGGCCCTGCAGGAGAAAGGCGGGCCTGCTTACTGCTTTGCGTCTGCCCGTGTGCTTGGTGCTGCGCGCCACGACCGCAGGGCGGCGGTCAGGTTAAAAGGCACACAAACACCTGAAAATGGCTGGGAGAGTAACCGACCGAGTTCTTGAAAGTTAACGAGATCTGATTGGGTGGTTGGAAGTGAGTGACAGAGGATAGGGGGTGAGAGGGTGAAAAGGGGATGAGGGAGTGAGAAGAGGGTAATATAAGGAACTGTCAAGAACTGGTGACCTGTGACCCGCTGTCAAAACGGTGACCTGTCGGGGGAACTGTTTCCAATTCAAGCAGTGTGGATGCTCAACTCTTCAGCGGAGCCAGAACCTTCTCGTTGATCATGTAGCCCAGCTTCTTGTTTTCCTGCCTTAGCCATACCAAGGTGTACCAATCTCGTTTTAGCTTGTTGCACGGGCCGCAAAGGAGGATGCGGTTTCGCAGAAGGTTAGAACCGCCCCCCGACCGAGGCTCCTTGTGGTCTAGTTCGAGGTATCGTTCATGCAGCTTTATGCCGCATCCTTGGCAGCACGGGCCATACTGCTCTAACAGGATCAGCCTCTTCTCTTGGTTGGTATGCGGATCACGTTCCTTGTCATCAAACATCTTCATCTTTGGCTCCAAGAACGGCACGGCTTCCGTTCCCCCGTCCGTGCGCTTGAGCGGCTTTTTCACATAGGTGATCTCCCCCCTCGTTATCAGGATGTCCTGCCGCTTCTCACCGGGTCTCGCGAGGAAGCCCTCCTTCCTGAGGCGCTCTATCACGACCTTATGCGCCTTGTCCCAGATGTCTATACCGATCCACTGCCTGCCCAGCTTCTCGGCGGCCACGCAGGTGGTGGCGCAGCCGCAGAAGGGGTCGAGCACGACGTCGCCGGGGTTGCTGGAGGCCCTGATTATGCGCTCGTAGAGGGCGAGGGGCTTCTGGGTGGGGTAGCCTGTCCTTTCATCGGACACCGCGTCAAATGTCTTTATGTCCGTCCAAATATCGGTAACTTTGTGCTATCCTGTAAATAGTTCCGCCTAGGCTTTTGCATGCACATCACTCTCCATCTCTTCCGTGGTTATGTCTTTTGG
>JAPPIP010000128.1 GCA_028820595.1 Nitrososphaerota archaeon
GAGTGCCGTTTGATCCGGGTGGTCCGGGCTGACGGGCTTCGGTTCCATCTACTGGAAACGTGCGAAGTATTATATAATTAGCAAATTTGCTCAGGCCAGAAGCCAATTGCTGGTAATTTTTGACGTAGAGGGAGTACTGTATGACGAGGAGTACCTGCCCATTTTGGCAGAAAAGATAAACAAGGAGAAAGAGATCTGGGAGATTACAAAAAAGGGAATCCAAGGCAAGATAGACTGGGAGCAGGGCCTCAGGACCAGAATTGACGCCCTGAGGGGAATAGACGAACGCACGTGCAGGGAACTTGCAGAGTCGCTTCCCATTATGACGGGGGCAAGGGAGGCGTGCAGGGCGCTCAAGGCGGCAGGCTGGAGACTCATGGCCGTGTCAGGCGGATTTACGATAATGATGGACAGGCTCCAGAAGGAGCTGGGCCTCGACTACATATTCTCAAACGAGCTCGTGTTCTCAGACGGCAAGCTGGACGGCGTCAGGGTGAACGTGGATGCGGACAAGTCAAAGTCGGCCAGAATCAAGATTGCAGAATGGGGCGAGCGCAAGGAGGACATCGTGTGCGTGGTGGACGGTGCAAACGACATAAAGCTCTTCGACATATGCGGGCTCGGCATAGCATACAGGGCCCATGACATGGTAAAGGACAGGGCCACGGCCACGCTCGAGGTGAAGGATCTGAGGGGAATACTGGACATCATAAAACAGCACTACAGGATAAAGGAATTTCCAGAACAGAATGTCAAGGCGCACAAGCCGGTCATGCGTCAAAAATGAGTGCGGCGCAGGGGCACATGCAGGCGGCGACGAGGGAAAGAGCCGCCGGCAGCAGCATTACAGAGCCTTGTAGAACATGGTGCCAAGGTTCCGCTGCCTCATGAACTGCGGGTCCAGCCCCTCAAAGTTAACCTTGCGCGATATGCGCCTCATTGCACAGACGCACAGCCTGTATATCAGTCCCCACAGGGGGTTGTCCTGGTCAAGGTCATACATCCTGAGTAGCAGGCGCAGGAACCACTTTGCGTGCGGATAGTGCTCTGACATGTACTCGGTGACGTATTCGCGCGAGTTGTTCAATTTGTACCGCAGGTGGTCAAGTGTCTCGTCCCGCATCGCGTATCCGGCCTGGCATATCTGCGTACGGCCCCGCCTCAGCGCGTGCAGGATGTCGTCAAGCGCGTTCTCAGAGTCGATTATGTTTACGCACCTTCCAAGAGTCGAGAGTACGTGCGAGTCGCTGCCGGCCACGGACACCATGTTCTTCTCGGCCGCAAACTGCGCAGCCCTCGCATTTGACAGGACGTCGACGTTGTTGCTGTTGAACACCTCGACCATGTCACAACGGGCCGCGTCATCCCGTAACGCGTCAAGCAGGCTGAACGGGTGCGGAGCCGACGAGACCCCGCCCTGCTCCCTTACTGATTCGACTATCTCCTCAAGGGGGATTCCGGGGGGTATGGCCTCATGTATGCCGTACGCAAGAACGTGGGCGCCCCTGTCAGTGGTCACCTCCTCGGCAGGATGAATCCGTATGCCCGCAAACTTCTCATGGTCGTTCCTGTACTGGAGCATCTGCTCGTACCCATCAAGCGTGTTGTGGTTTGTGACAAACACGGCGTCAAGCCCGAGCGCTCGCGCGCGTTCAAGCTGGTCGCGTATGGACACGTCGCAGTCGTACGGGGGCTCGTCCGAACCCAAGTGAAAGTTGGAAAAAGAGTTGTGACAGTGGAGTTCAGCCTTGAGGGACATGATGAGAAGAGGTGCGCCGCGTCGGATTATAATCCTATTGAAGACGCGGGACGGCGCGTGCGTGAGATGCAGGGGCGTCAGACGGCAGGAGGTAGCGAGAGAGAGAGTATGCCGCATGGCGGGGGACGAGGAGTGCGTAGATGATGGCCGCAATGGCGGTTGCAACGGCGACGATATCGTGTACGGCCACGCCCGGCATGCGAAAGTCATGAAAAGAGATCGTCTGAGCTCGGCCTCTGCAGCAGCGCGGCCCCGATCCGTTCCGCGTCGTACCCGTCGCGGCCCGCCTCCACGCGCACCACATGCGACGGGTCGCACCCCCGCACAATGGCAGCGGGGCACCGGGCGGCCTTTTGCATTACAAGCTCGGCAGCGGCTGCAATCTCATCGGCAGTCGCAATCTCGGTGACGCGCAGTGTCCTGCCAAATGCATCGTGCCGCCCAGCATAGCTGGTGAGCGGCAGCAATCCCGCAACCCCTATGGCGCAGTCAGTCTGCCCCATGCGCAGCGGGCGGCCAAACGTGTCGGACAGTATCACGCATACGCGCTTTGAGGAGGAGGCGCGTATTTCAGACTGCAGTTTTTGCGCAGACTTGTCGGGGTCGACAGGCAACAGCGTTGCATGTCCCAGCCGCACGTTGCTCTCGTCGATGCCGGCATTTGCGCATACAAGTCCGGAATGCGTCCGGACAATAATAATGCCGTCGCGCATGCGCACTATACCGGACGACTCGGAGAGTATCAGTTCCACAAGGCGCGGGTCCTTGCGGTACTGGGACGCGATTCCCTCCGCAAGCAGGGAGGGCTTGACGTCAGAGAGCCGCACGATGCGCCCCTCTTGCTTTGAGGCGACCTTTTGCGCAACCACCACGACGTCCCCGTCGCGTATGTCGGCAGAGCGCGCTATGACTCCCCCGAGGTTGTCGGACACCGTTATCTCCGCGTCCACAAAGACCGGTATCACCTCCATGGCTCCATGGGGGGCACGCAGGTAAAATAGTATGTCACCGCCCCGCGCTCGGACGGCAGAATGGTCGGCAACCAGGAAGCGCCGTGGAAGGGCGGAGGAGACAGAAAGCGTGCGGCACGGCCCAACCCCCGGGTTGTACAGGCGGCAGCCCTGCGCGCCTGCGGCGGCAAGCCCACAGCTTTTATTATGACGCCCTGCCACTGCCGCTGTATGTCAGACGCCGCCGAGAAAGTGATCGATGCAGTCGGGCTCTACTGCCCGGAGCCGGTCTTTCAAGTCAAGATAGGGATGGAGCAGATGCAAGTCGGGCAGATCCTGCAGATCTCCGCCGACGATCCAGCGGCAGAGGACGACATTACCAGGTGGGCATCCAGAAACGGGCACGACCTGCTTGGCGTCTCAAAGGACGGAAGCACGGTCACGATCAGGATAAAAAAGACAAAGTGAACAGACATGGCAATTGCCGAGAGTACAGTAGCATCGAGAGTCCCAGAGTTAGTGTTAAATGATAGGCTTGGAGGCGTTGCGGCATGAACGAGCTTGACCACAAGTACGAGGTGGACATAATACTTAACGACGAAAGACAAAGGCTCAGCAAGGAGACAAAGGCAGAGCTGATGGAATCCGGAATGATGGATGAAAAGGGCAAGCTGAAGATAAAGGGCGTCAGCCCCAAGATGCTAAAGAGGATGAAACAGGAGTACGTCGTATGCCCCGTCATGGAAAAGGAGGTACAGTTCATCCAGTGCTTCGTGTGCGACAACTTCCAGAGCAGGGTAACTGGACAGGTGCTCTGCAAGGGCGACCCGCTTACGAAAAACGGGTCATAAACAATTGCATACAAGCGCATCCAGCGACGGAGTGGCTCTCATCACGCGCATCACCCCACATGCCACCGCAAAAACCGCGTGCAGCGCCTGCGCCGGCGCCACGGCGGCAAGAAGGGCGCAATCCAGCGTATGTGAGAGCGGCATCCGGTGCGCGGGATTGCCTCGCGGTTGCAGGCAACTCTTACCAAAAACGGGAGATAGGATGCAGACGCGCACCAAGCCTTCTGCCCTAATGCGCGGACGGGAAATACGCGTGGCAGGAGATATGCAGGGAGGTAGCGCCGCAGGCCGCCCCTCAAGGGCATCGGGGCCGGCAGACGCAGCCCGTGACGGATGTTGGGCAGGGGCCGAATCGCACAAATCGATAAAACGCGGGCAGGCGGCCGGAACCGCCACACCCTTCATCCCAGAATGAACGGAGGGAACGCAGACGCGTGCCCAGATCATCCCGATGCGAAGGCTAATTAGTTTATCAGCGTCACCCGTCACAATTGGAGAAGCAGACAGTAGAGATCGGCATCACGGCCTCAAAGGAGACTGACTTTAGCGAGTGGTACATACAGACGGTCCAAAAGGCCGAGCTTGCAGACTATGCCCCCGTCAAGGGACTCATCGTGCTCAGGCCCGACGGGTACGCCATATGGGAGTCGCTGCAGGAGACGTTCAACCGCAGGTTTGCAAGGGAGGGGGTCAGAAACGGGTTCCTGCCCGTGCTGATACCCGAGTCGCTCCTGGGGCGGGAAAAGGAGCATTTTGCCGGGTTCAACCCCGAGGTGTTCTGGGTCACCCATTCCGGAAACAGCGAGCTTGGCGACAGGCTGGCACTGCGGCCCACGTCTGAGACCCTGGCGTATACGATGTACTCCAAGTGGGTGCAGAGCTGGAGGGACCTCCCGCTAAAGATCAACTTTTGGAACACCGCGCTCCGCTCCGAGATCAAGGCCACAAAGCCGTTCCTGAGAACGTCCGAGTTCCTGTGGCAGGAGGGGCACACGGTGCACGCCACAAAGGAGGAGGCAGAGAGGCAGGTGCATGCCATGCTCGACATCTACAGGGAGACCGTCGAGCAGGAGCTTGCGATCCCGGTCATATCGGGCGCCAAGAGCGAGCGCGAAAAGTTCGTGGGGGCAGAATACACCATGGCAATCGAGTCCATAATGCCGGACGGCAAGGCGCTGCAGATGGGCACGTCGCACTTTCTGGCACAGAATTTTTCGAAGCCGTTTGACGTAAAGTTTGCAGACAGGGACAACGTGGAGCACTATGCGTGGCAGACGTCGTGGGGGGTGTCGTGGAGGCTCATAGGCGCCATGATAATGACGCACGGAGACGACAGGGGCATGTCGATGCCGCCCAGAGTCGCCCCCGTGCAGGCCGTCATAGTGCCCATATACCGCAACGACAAAAGGCAGAGGGACGACGTCATGAGCGCGGCCTCAGAGGTACGCGAAGCGCTAGAATCGGAGGGCGTCCGGGTGCACGTGGACGACAGGGACGACGCGACACCGGGCTTCAAGTTCAACGACTGGGAGCTAAAGGGCGTGCCGCTCAGAATAGAGATAGGCCCCAGGGACGTGGAGAGCAGGAGCGTGGTGGCAGTCAGGCGCCACGACGGCCGCAAGGAGTCCATGGGCGTAAAGGATCTCGGGCCCGCCGTACGCGGCGTGCTTGAGGAGATACAGGAGGCGATGCTGCAGAAGGCAAGGGAGAAGGCGGCGGGGATGACGTTTGACGTGTCGGAGTATGCAGGGTTCAAGGAGAGGTGCGGAACGGGATTTGTGCGCGCGGTATGGTGCGGGGATGAGAAGTGCGAGGAGTCCATAAAGGAGGAGACAGGCGCCGAGATCAGAGTCATACCGCTTGGAGAAGAAAAGGAGCAGGGCTCGATCTGCATAAGATGCGGGGGCCAAGGTTTATCAACGCCGATCTTTGCCAAGGGATATTGAGCGGCGGCGGCAGTGGGGATAGCGGTGGCAGCGGCGCGGCCGTCACGGAAGAGCCGAAGGCCGTCTCAGAGTCGTACAGGCTGATCACCCTGTTCAGGGAGACGAGAGCCAGGACGCGGAACATGGTAAGCACCCTGGAGCCGGACGACTTTGCGGTCCAGACGGCGTTCTTTACAAGCCCGGCAAAATGGCACGTCGGGCACGTCAGCTGGATATACGAGGCCGTAATGGGCAAGATCGACGAGGAGTACGGGTTCGAGGAGGGCGAGATATCGGCATACCTCAATTCGTACTACCAGCAGTTCGGGGCCCCGCACGACAAGGGGCGCAGGGGAGCCGTATCGAGGCCCACAACAAGCCAGATGTTCGAGTACTTTGAGGGGGTAAGCGGCAAGGTCGAGAGGTTTGTCGCGAAGCACAGGGACGCCATAGACAGGGCAGCAGGCGGGGGCATAACCGACGGTGGCATCGTGTCCGACACGGCGCGCCTCCTAGAGATGGGGATGCACCACGAGTGCCAGCACCAGGAACTGATGGTGTACGATCTGCAGCACATGCTTGCAGACAGGTACGTCCCCGTGCCTGCAATGAGGAAGCCGGTGCCGCAGTTGGGCGGCCCGCGCGTACGCGATGCAGAAAGGCAGGTACCCATGGAGGGAGGCCTGTACGCCATGGGGTACGGGGGCAGCGGATACTGCTACGACATAGAGCTTCCAGAACACAAGACCTACCTTGAGCCCTACCTGATCGACGTATATCCCACAACCAACGGGCAGTACATGGAGTTTGTGGAGGACGGGGGGTACGACACGTACAGGTACTGGCTCTCCGACGGCTGGGAGAAGGTGAGGGAGAACGGATGGGAGGCTCCCATGTATTGGGAGAGGGGCGAGAACGGCAAGTGGCACACGCGCGACTTTGCGGGATACCGACAGATAGACCACATGGAGCCCGTCTGTCACGTGAGCTACTACGAGGCCGACGCGTACGCCAAATGGGCCGGAAAGAGGCTGCCCACGGAGGCCGAGTGGGAGATGGCCGCATGCTGGAACCGCGACGCGCGGAGAAAGAACGCCTACCCGTGGGGGGACGACGCGCCGACGCCGGACAGGTGTAACCTGCTGGAGTCGGGAGCGTGGAGGTGCTCTAGGATAGGCTCGTATCCCGGGGGAGCAAGCAGCTGCGGCTGCCAGCAGATGATAGGCGACGTGTGGGAGTGGACGTCGTCGGAGTTTGTCGGCTATCCGGGGTTCAAGTCCGGCTTTGACGAGTACAACGACAAGTGGTTTGCAAACCAAAAGGTGCTCAGGGGCGGCTCCTTTGGCACGCCGGCCGCGTCCATCAGGTCAAGCTACCGCAACTTTTTCAGGCTCGACGAGCGCTGGATGATTGCAGGATTCAGGTGCGCGCAGGACGCAGGGCGCGGCAGCTGACGCCGTCACGGCGCGGGCGCCTCGGCAAGCACCAGCATAAAGTAGCCGTCCGGGTCGGCCCACTGACTCACCGTCCTGAATCCGGAGGAGTCAAGTATGCTGCGGACCTGTCCGGGCTCGTACTTGTACGAGTTTTCAGTGTGGATGAGCTCGCCGTGCCCGAGGCGCAGTTCGAGCCCGGGCTTTGAGACCGTCACCGTCTGCTCACACAGCGACTCCAGGTGCATCTCCACGCGCTGCTCTGATGGGTTATAGTGTGCCCGGTGGGCAAAGTTGCCAAGGTCAAAGTCCGCGTCAAGCTCCGAGTTGATTCTAGACAGTACGTTGAGGTTGAACCGGGACGTCACGCCCGCAGAGTCGTTGTATGCGGATTCCAGCACCCGGCGATCCTTTGCCATGTCGACGCCCATGAGAAAGAGGTCGCCGGGCTTCATGGCAGAGCGCACGCGTCCCAGGAACGCCGCCCCGTCCCCGGGCGCCAGGTTTCCATAGCTGGAGCCCAGGAACATTATCAGGCTTCTCCCGCCGCCGTACTCCTTTAGGAACTCCAGCCCGCCCTCGTAGGTGTCTATTATCCCCGTTATCCTGAGCTTTGGATAGTCCGCGAGCAGCTGCTCGGAGCTCTGGGTCAGGATGTCGGATATGTCGATTGGAAAGTACTCCGTGGCGCTCTGGACGCGGTGCAGCGCGTCAAGTATTATCCTGGTCTTTACGGAGGAGCCGCTGCCCAGCTCCACCAGCCGGAGGCGTCCGCTGCTTTTGCTGCCGCCACCGCCACCGCCACCGGCCCGGGGTGCGTCGTCGGCGGCACCCGTGGCGGCGCCGCCGTCATGATCAGCGCCGTCGCGACGGATGCCAATCTCGTCGGCGGCAACCAGGGCGCCAATCTCGTCGGCGATCCTCTCCAGGAGCGCTATCTCAGTACGGGTCAGGTAATATTCGGGGACGGAGCATATCTCCTCGAAGAGCGCAGAGCCGACCTCGTCGTAAAAGAACTTTGGGTCTATGAACTTGTGGCCGCTTCCCCTGCCAAGGCTGCCGGATATCTCCTCGGCAAACGTCCTCTCGACTTTTGACGCGTGCGGCTTAAAGTACCTCAGACGGGAGTCAACCTCAAACATCTTGTACTGCGGGCGGAGCATGTGAAAGCTGTAGCGGTCTGCCTCCTTTTGCCGGGTTTTTGCCAATTTTAGACGGGGTCGTGCGTTCTCATAAATGCCTTTTGAGGCGTAACTGCTCCGGCGGGCCCCATACCGATTGGGCCGGCGCGGCCTGTGTTTTGTTTTCAGAGGCAGATGCACCATAACCGGGCCGGCCGCTTGTACCGGAGCGCGCCTCTTCATATAGCGCGACATGCCACTCGCATCGTGGACGAGATACTGAGGGCGGAGGGCCTCAAAAAGCACTTTGCCGCAAAAAAGGGGCTGTTCGGACGCCGCCCGTCCGGCCCGTCAGTCACAAGGGCGGCAGACGGGGTGTCGTTCTCACTCGGGCGGGGCGAGACGTTCGTCCTTGCAGGCGAGTCGGGGTCAGGCAAGTCCACTATTGCAAAGATCATACTGGGGTCGGTGCGGCCCGACTCGGGACGGATATTCTTCGAGGGGACAGAGGCCGCATATGGCCAGAAGGACATGGACGCAGTCAGGGCGGGCTGCCAGATGATACAGCAGGATCCGTACGACTCCATAAATCCGCGCATGAGGGTGTCAGACGTGGTGGCAGAGCCGCTTGAGATACTGGGGGGCGCGTACGGCAGCGGGGCAGAGCGGGCGGCCCGCGTAGCGGAGGTTCTCAGGGAGGTCAGGCTCGAACCGGCCGGCGAGATTGCGTCAAAGTATCCCCACATGCTCTCGGGAGGCCAGAGGCAGCGCGTGGTGCTTGCAAGGGCACTCGCCACGAGCCCCAGGGTCATAATCGCGGACGAGCCTGTGTCCATGCTCGACGTGTCGATCAGGGCGGAGATGCTCGAGCTTATGCGCGAGGTGCAGTCAAGGCACGACATATCCTTCATATACATAACCCACGACCTGGCCACGGCCAGGAATTTTGGGCACAGGATCGGCATACTGTACCAGGGGGCGATCGTGGAGACGGGCGCCATAGACGAGGTGCTGCTGTCACCGCGCCACCCGTACACGCAGGCGCTGACCGACGCGATATCGGAGCCCGATCCCAGAAACCTACACGAGAGAAAGTCCATCAGGATCGTGACAGAGTCGCACGACGGGCGGCAGGCGGCAGGCGGCAGGGACGGTTGCATCGCCCCCTCGGAGCTCAACACCAGCATAAGCGGCGGGTGCAGGTTCGCGCAGAGGTGCCCGTACGTGGCAGACGTATGCAGATCAGAGCCAGCACTCGAGGAAAAAAGGCCCGGGCAGTGGGCCGCATGCCACGCCAAGCTCGACGGCGGTGGCGGCGGCGGCAGCAGCAGTCCCAGATAGAGCCAGATGGTGCCAGACAGGATCAGGGCCGTATGCGCCCGCAGGCCGTGCATGGTAGCTGTGGCAGGCGTAGTCTTTACCGCTTTGGCTTTATCACCGGCGACATGAAGCGGCGGTCCTTGTACGTTACGACGTTTGAGACGCCGCCCTTGGGAAACACCCCGTACACGAGCCCCGCCTTTTCGACCACGGAGTCCTTTAGCGACACCACCACGAACTGGCTGTCGCGCGAGCGCTCGGCAAGTATGTTCGAGAGCTTCTCGGCATTGGACGCGTCCAGGTGCGCATCGACCTCGTCAAACAGGTAGAAGGGAGCCGGCTGGAGCTTTTGCAGTCCCAGCACAAACACGACGGCGGCCAGGGTCTTCTCGCCTCCGCTGATCGACGTGGACTCTCGGGGCTGCTTGTCTGGAAACTGCACCATGTATGAAATTCCAGAGCTGAAGATGTCATCCTCGTCCTGGAGTTCAAGACAGGCGCCGCCCCCGGTCATCTTCTTGAAGACCCTGCGTATCTCCCCGTCCACCACCTCAAACGCGTCAAGGAACGTCTGCCGCTTTTCACGCTCGATCTTGTTGATAAACCGGACTATAGAGTTGCGCTCCGACTCCAGCGAGTTCTTGCGCACCGACTGCATCTTGTAACCCTGCGTGATCTCGGCATACTTTGACGGGGCGCCCGCGTCAAACTCCGCAACCGACTCGAGTTCGGCCTCAAGTTCGCTTATTACTTGCTCCACGTCG
This sequence comes from Nitrososphaerota archaeon, assembly GCA_028820595.1. Lineage (GTDB taxonomy): Archaea > Thermoproteota > Nitrososphaeria > Nitrososphaerales > Nitrosopumilaceae > Nitrosopumilus. The sequence goes on from JAPPIP010000128.1 coordinate 10,124, forward strand.
AACACGCTGCTGTCATAGACAGCTGCGCTGATGCCGCGCGCGGACGCCGCATGTGCGGGGGGTTCCTCCGCCGTCCAGGCCTCGGCGACCTGCCGCAGCTGCCCGGCCTTCATCACCAGGGCGGAGAGGTCCGACTCCAGCTTGTCTGTCTTTCTCTCAAGGCCGCTGATCTGCACGGAGTGGGATCTCTCCTCCTTGCGCAATGTGTTTAGCTTGTCGTCGTACTGCTTTATCACGTCCATCGAGGAGCCCGAACTCATTATCATCTCCTGCTCCTTCTGCCTGAGCTTGGTAAGCTCGTCGGATAGGGGGCCCTCCGCCGCGGACGTCTCCTCTATCACTATATCAAGCGAGTCCGTCTCCGAGCCGAGGGACTCGGCCTCCGCGCGGAGTACGTCGTCCTGCGATGCGAGGTTGCCGGCAGTGGAGCGGCACTCTGAAAGCTCGGAGTGTATCCGGCTGTACGCAGTGTTGGCCTCGGTCCGGCGCGCCTCCAGCTCGGCCTTTTTGGAGTTTGCGGCGGTCAGGAGGTCGGCGATCTGCATCTGCTCGCTGGACATGTGCTTGGCGCTTGCAAGGTTTATCTCGTTTTGCATGCTCTCTATCCGGGAGAGCAGCGAGGTGATCTCTGCGTCCGCCGAGTCGGACTCGGCCCGCAGATTGTCAAGCCTGCCCGGCAGGCCCTCGGCCGCCTCCCTTGCCGGACCCAGCCTCGACTCCACATACTGGAGGCTCTGCCCCGCCGAGTCGACGCGCCCCTGCGAGACCTTGAGGCGCTCGGCGTGTACGGACACGGACTCGGCGGTCTTCTTCTCAACCTGTTTCTTTTTGCGTATGTGGCGCTTGACTACGGATATCAGTTTGAACAGCCCGTCCACGTCGCTGCTCATCGAGATGAGCTTTGTTATGCGCGATATCTTGGAGCCGGTATCGACGGTAACCGTCCCGCTGCGGGGCTCAAAGTACTCGCCGGACATGGTAACGACCCTGTGTCCCGACCGCGATACTGATATGGCGGAGTCCCGGTCGCGTACCAGCACTACGCCCCCGAACAAAAACTCCCTGAGGGGCTCGTGCTCCGGGCGGCACCGCACGTGGCCGGCAAGCGTCCCGAGGGTCTCTACGCCCCCGACTGCGCGCGGAGGGCGGGCGTCGGCGGCCTCCAGGCTCGAGAGGGCCTCCAGCGGGAGGATCCTGAACTTTGGCAGTTTCTGCACGCGCGCCGACTCGGATATCGCAAAGAGCGTGGCAAAGTCGTCGACCACGACTGCCTTTATCCAGTCCGTACTGGCCGCCATTATGGGCCTCTCGTACTCTGGGTCCCACGACATCATCTCGTATACGAGCCCCCTTATGCCCAGCTGGCCGGCGTTCTCCAGCAGCTTTGCAGTCGAATAGTCCTCGTGCATGAACCCCTTTACGGTCTTTATCTTTGACGCGTACTTTGTCGCCGCGCTGCTCGACCTCTCGAGCACGAACTCCAGGTCCTCCCTGTCAGATACGGCCCTCTTCCCCCTCTCCTCGAGCGCCCGCATGCGCGACTCGAGCTTGGATACCGTGTCGCGGCTGTTGCTCATTATGCGCTTCAGGCGCAGCGACTGGCCCTGCAGGCTGCCCACCAGCTCCCGCCTCTCGGCCAGCTGCCTGCCGTACTGCTCCATCTTCTCAAGGCACAAGTCGCGCCTGTGCTCCAGTCCCATCTTCTCATAGACCAAACCCTCCTTCTCGGCCACGAGCCGCCTTATCTTGTCGTCGAGCTCGCTGCGCCGGGCGGCCGCGTCGGACTGCCTCTGGAGTATGCCGCGGAGCTCCGAGTCGGTCCGCTCAAGATCCTTGCGGATAGTCTCGCGCGTCGAGTCGGCCCCGGCAAGCCGCTCCTCCGCGTCCCTCACCTGCATGTCGGTGTAGCTTCGCGAATTGGAGATGTTGTCCGACTCGACCTTGATCTCCCCCAGGCGCCGCCTTATCTGGGCCTGCCGGTTCTCTGCAATCGACCTCCTGCTCTTGGCCTCGTCGTGCGCCTGCAGCGAGGTGCGTATCTGGGACTCGAGGTCCGCCTTCTCGGTCCGGTATGCCTTCTCGGCCTCCATGACCCCGGAGCGCTCTTCCTCTATCGACCCGATTTCAGACAGGAGGCCGTCGCGTAGCTCCGAGAGTGCCGCGATGCCGGCCTTCGCCTCGTTCAGTTCCGAGAGCATCGAGGCGCGCTGATCCTCGACAAGCTCGAGTTTTGCAGCGGCGTCGACCGCGCGGTACCTTGTCAGGTCGGCCTGTATTATGTCGCAGCGCATCTTGAGGTTGCGGTCCACCTCCAGCTCGTCTATGCGCTTCTTGACCTCGTTCATGCGGGCGAGCGAGACCTCCAGCGTGCGGTCGGCCTTGTCAAGCTCGTCCCGCGCGTTGGCCGCCTTCTCATCAAACGACGATATGCCGATCAGATCCTCGATTATGTTGCGCTTTTCAGTCGGGGTGTACTCGGATATGCGCGTTACGGTGCCCTGCTGCACCACGTTGAGCTGCTTGGGCCCCGAGCCCGCCCTGGCCACGTCCAGGATGTCCGTGATGTGGGCGCGGCTGTCCTTTTTGTTGTTGAGGTAGTAGGTCTGCTCGCCGCCCTCGTCAAGCTCCCTTGTGACGACCACCGAGTCTGACGCGACCGGTATGATCCGGTCGGAGTTGTCAAAGTGGAGAGCCACGCGGGCCATGCGCGCGCCCCGCCGGGGGCTGCGGCCTCCGCTGCTGCTGCCGCCGTCCACGTCGTGGAGCAGCTGCTGCATCTTTGGCACCCTCATCATGGTCGGGCGCGTCTCGCCCGTGGCAAATATTATGGCGTCCAGTATGTTGCTCTTGCCCGAGCCGTTGGGGCCGGAGATCGAGACCAGGCCGGGGTCGAGGTTGACCACGGTATTCCTGAATCCGAACGACTTGAAGCCAAATATCTCCACCTTTTTTATATGAACCATATGATGTACTGCTGACGGCACCTGAATAAATAACATAACGATGGATTTGCTTGACAAATTTGCACACTTTTTTTGTCCAAATGGGCTCGTTTTTAACACGCCGCGTCCGGGGGGCAGCATGGCCAAGCTGGGAGTAATCCAGACCGTGCCGTACGGGAACGATAACCAGGCGATCGCCGAGGCGTCGCGGCTGCTCGCGGAGGCGGGCAAACAGGAGGCAGACATCGTGTGCCTGCCCGAACAGTGGCTCTCAGACAACGTCGTAGACGACTTTGGTGCCAGGTTCGCAGAGTTTGGCCGCATCGCCAGGGAGTATTCGATGTGCGTGATTCCGGGCGCCTTTTACCACAGGACGCGTGTCGGCGCGGACGGGGCGCGCAGGACCGCGATAGCGGCGCCCGTCATATCGGCAGACGGGGGGATTGCGGGGATGCAGGAGAAGATACACCCGTTCTCATACGAGCGCGACTCAGTCAGCCCCGGGTCGGCGGCACTCGTGTTCGAGGCAAGGGGCGTCAGGTTCGGCATAATCGTGTGCCACGACATGGTATTTGCCCCCGTCGCACGCACGCTTGCCAGAAAGGGGGCGCAGGTCATATGCTCCCCCTCAAGGATAGTCTCCAGGGGCGTTGCGCCGTGGGGCATGTACGTGCAGGTCAGGGCGCTGGAGAACAGGATTCCCATAGTGGCCGCCAACGTGTCCGGCGGCAGGTTCGGCGGCGGCAGCATGGCAGTGGACCTCGAGACGGACGACGGCGTTGTAAACACCCGCGTGACGCGGCTGGCAGACGGCCAGTCGTACGCAGTCATGCAGGTGGAGCCGGGTGCATACGAGCGGCAGAGGGCGGCAAGGTATGCCGACGAGAACCCGTTTCAATAAGTGACGCGGCAAGCGCGTGGCGGTCCCGGCGCTGCGGGCAGATCAGCCTTGTGACACGAACGCCTCGCATTCGGCCTTTGCGCTGACGTCGGACATCTGCCGTATCGGGTGCTTCATCAGATACGCGCTTGCGGGTATTATCGGACCCCCCACGCCGCGGTCAAGGGCGATGCGCGCCAGGCGTATCGCGTCTATCACTATGCCGGCCGAGTTGGCCTTGTCGTCCACCTCGAGCCGGACCTCCATGTTGTACGGTATGTTGGCCCACTGCCTCCCCTCTATCCTCATGAACATCAGCTTTGTGTTGCCCAGAAACGGTATGAAGTCAGACGGCCCCACGTAGATCTGGTCGTCGTCCAGGCGCCTGTCAAGCTGGCTCTGGACGCTCTCAGTCTTTGATATCCTCTTTGAGACCAGCCGCTCCTGCTCCTTCATGTTGAGAAAGTCGGTGTTTCCGCCCACGTTGATCTGGTACGTCTTCTCTATCTTCGTGCCGCGATCGTTGCACAGTTTTGCAAGCGTCCTGTGGACGATGGTCGCGCCCACCTGGCCCTTGATGTCGTCGCCGATGCACGGTACCCCCTTCTCCTCGAACCTCTTGGCCCACTTGTCGTCGGACGCGATGAACGAGGGTATGCAGTTTACAAACGCGATGCCGGCGTCGAGGCACACCTGTGCCCAGAACTCGGTGGCCTTGTCCGAGCCGACGGGCAGGTACGACACTATTATCTCCGCGCCGGTCTCCCTTATGATGTCCTTTATCTCCGACTCCAGCTGCTCGGCGGTCTTTGCAGACTTTATGGGCTTGACGCGGTTCTCGACCCAGAGCCCCACGCCGTCAAGCGCCGGGCTCTCGTATACCATGGCGTCCGTGTCCGGCATCTGCTCCCTCGGAACCCAGTCCACCATGTTCGGATACTCGTATATGGCCTCGTTGATCGTCTTGCCGACCTTGTTCTCGCCCACGTCAAACCCGCACACAAAGTCTATGTCGTGTATGCCGTATCCGGCCAGCTTGTCGTGTATTATGCCTATGACCTCCTGCGACGGGTTCTGCGAATAGTACTCTATGCCCTGGAGCAGCCCCGAAAAGCAGTTGCCTATGCCTACCAGTCCCACCCTGATGCGCCCCGCCATCTGTGGATGGTGGGGGATCAGGCTTGTTTAAAGTCTTGGCATGGGGCCGCGAAGAATCATTTATAGTCACGCAGCGCACGTGGCAGTCATGGCAGAGCCAGGCGGGCCGGTCAGAGACATTGCGATAGACGGCGACACCACCATAGAGGGGGTGTTTGCAGAGATGGCCCAGTCCGGGGGGTTTGAGGCAAAGAACATGCACGACGGGCTGGAGATCATGTCAGAGATGATATCGGATGGCGAATGCCTGAGGTTCTGTTCGTTTGTGGGGGCCGTAGTATCCACGGGACTGCGCGGCATAATCAAAGACATGGCAAGAAACGGCTGGTTTGACGTGATGATGACCACATGCGGCGCGCTGGACCACGACATTGCAAAGCATTTTGCAGAATACAGGGAGGGGTCGTTTACCATGGACGACTCGGAGCTTGCGCGCGAGGACATGCACAGGCTCGGAAGCGTGATCGTGCCGCTTGAGAGTTACGGGCCGCTCATCGAGGAAAAAATGCAGGCGTTCCTGGCAGAGGAGTACGACAACGGCCGGAGGACCATGACCACGGCGGACGTATGCAGGATGATAGGGCGGCACCTGGGCGAGGACTCGTTTCTTTACTGGGCCGCCAAGAACGGGACCGACGTGGTGGTTCCCGGCATAATGGACGGCGCGGTGGGCAGCCAGATCTGGATGTTTGCGCAGAGCCATCCGGACTTTAGGCTCGACGTAATAGGCGACTCGGTCCGGCTCTCAGATCACATATTCAAGGCCAAAAAGTCGGGCGCCCTCATGATAGGGGGCGGTATCTCAAAGCACCACACGATGTGGTGGAACCAATACAGGGACGGGCTGGACTATGCGCTGTACATCACCACGGCCCAGGAGTTTGACGGAAGCCTGAGCGGCGCGCTGGTCAGGGAGGCCATATCGTGGGGAAAGGTGACCCAGAACGCAAGGCAGGCCACGCTCCATGCGGAGGCCACGACAGTCGTGCCGTTTCTTTACGCGGCCCTGCTTGCAAGGCTGAAAAGATAGGAGTCCGCAGGCCGCGTGCGGGTGGCGCGCCCTCGCAACTGCAGGGCACGGGTTTTTGCAGGATGTCATACATGACACGTCGTATGCCCCTGCGCATCACCCACAGTCAACAATCTCAACTGCCGGACTGCACATATCGTTGAACCTGTATATGTCATTTAAAAGATCGAGACAGAATTCTGGATCCAAGGTTTCATGATACGTATCAAGTCCCCGAAGAATCTCCATATGGGACAACCCACACGAATCGACGGAAAATGCAAGTGCTACAACAACGGATGCGACAAGCATTGCAACCAGTAAGACAGCATGCCGGGCACTAACGCTTGGAAATGTCAATTTCCATTGTGGAAACGTTGCGATGTTTGCCGTCGTTTGATATGAGCGAGTCAGAAGATATCCTCACGTCGCTTATCGTATACCCCACAGTGTCCATTCGCTTGATAATCATCTGCGAGACGTCCACTGCGTTGGTGATCTTCTTGCCCCTTGCCTTTATTGTCACCGTGTCCTGGTTTGCAAGCTGAGTAAGCGTGGCAGAGACATATGTCATTATGGACTTGCTGCCCACAAATATGACATCCCTCATTGAAGAGGATTCGGGGCTAGCAGTGGTCTCAGGCGCGGTGGCGGGCTCAGGCGCGGGCTCAGGCGCGGGCTCAGGCGCGGGCTCAGGCGCGGGCTCAGGCGCGGTGGCGGGCTCAGGCGCGGGCTCAGGCG
>JAPPIP010000078.1 GCA_028820595.1 Nitrososphaerota archaeon
GACATCTGATGTATGTGGCCTTATTGTTGTGCTAAAAGAGCTTGGTTCACACGATCTGCGGGGTAGCCTCCCAGCACCCCGTCGTGCTTTCTGACGTTGTCGGTGTTGCGCAGGCAGCCCGAGCTCTTGCACACGTGGTTCGGGTTGCCCGGGCGGGCGCGGTGAAGTCTCGCTACGTTGGAGCCCGGCAGGTATCCGTACTTTTCCTTGATCTCCTTAAAGTTGCGGTTGTTGAGAACCGGGTTGTTTGCGCGCCTCCCGCTCCTGCGCACGCCCTGCCGGTCGTACTGCACGTCCTCCTCCGGGGACAGCTCCGGGATCAGTTTGGACTGCCTCGCCATCGGCTTTCGCGCCTCCCTCACCCGGATGTTGAACGGGCGAGTCTCCGTCTTTGCCTCGACGCGGATGGTCCCCAGGTCGAAAAAGTAGCGGTCCGCTACCGTGAAAAAATACACCGGTTCGTACGTGTTCGTGAGGCGGTCCCAGGCCGACGACGGAGACGGGTTCAACTTCCTCCAGAGATCCTTGTTGCGGCAGGCGAAGCCGCCGTCTATCGCGCGGATGAAAAACCGCTCCGGGATGCCCATGAGTGACTTGCGCCTCACCCCGTACTTGGCGCTTGTCGCGTACGTGTCCCCGAGGTTGACCCAGATGTTGCCAGTCGGCTTGAGCACGCGGCGGCATTCCCGCATCAGTAACATCAGATTGTCCAAGTACTCGGATATGGTCGGCTCCAATCCCCACTGCTCCTCCGTGTCGTAGTCGCGCAGCGCAAAGTACGGGGGCGACGTGAATACCACGTCTACGGAATCGTCGGGGATGCGGGCGATCTGCTCCATGACGTCGCCGCGGTATATCTCGCGCAGCTGTCCTGTCATGCCACGAAACACCCGGGAAATTTTTAACCGCCGGGAGCGGCCCGACACGCGCACTACGATCAATGAGGCTATTAGGAACTAATATACACTATTAGAAATAAATAGTACCTATTAGAAACTATTAGTATGGTAGCCAAGAAGATCTGCAGCTTCACGCTGGACGGGATCGTCTTTGAAAAGCTGGAGGAGGAGGCCGATTCAGACGACAGGTCGAAATCCAGCGAGTTGAACCACATATTGCGCGACAGGTACGGCGTATAAGACGTGTTGGCGGATCAGCATGCCCGACAAACCGTCGCCGAGCCGCCGCCAGATGCGCCTCTGACATCGCGCCCAGCTTCAGGTGCACCGCGGGCCCCGACGGGACGACGTACGTGCAGGTACCGCTGGCCTACGCGGACTACGTGCAGTCCGGACTGCCTGACGACGCGACTAGCGCGATCAGGCGCACGATTGACGCGCTCTGCAGAAAATCGACGAGAACCAAGGCGGCCGCCGTGTATGATGAGGGGCGTGACGACGGCCGGAGCACGGTACCCGGCTGGCTCGTGCCGCTGTCAGGTTGGGAACTTGCCATGCGGCAGCCGCTGAGCGGACGGTATGTCGAAGAGTAGAAGATTGGCATATTGGATTACCTATTTGCTGACTTTACCTATTGGCGACTGGTCTACCTATCAGTCGACATTACCGACTGGTCTACCTATTGGACACTGCCTGTCAGGTGCAACCCACGCGCTCGTTAGCATTCAACCTGCTGTCTCGGACGCGGTTGCAGACGCAACAGTCGCGGATCGCTCAGGTGGCGTTCTTGACATGTGCGATGCAGTCCATGCAGATCGGCTTGGAACTGTTCGCGTCATCCCGGGGAAAGCCGTCAAGCGTCGTATCCACGTTCGAGCGGTAGCACTTGTGGCAGAGCCCCCTCATCGTGCGCATGCGCCTGCCGCCCTCCCGTGTCCGGTCTTCGGCAGTACCAGCCATGCGCCAATTACACCGGCCGCATCCTTAAAAACCGCCATACATCTTGGTTTCATGACGAAGAAGGGTGGGCTGCCAAGCCTGATGCTCAGGCACGTGTGCGGCGAGGCGCCGCCCACCGTGTACGAGCATGCCTACACGATCACGCCCACCAACTTTCTCATCCTGCCGGAGGAGAAACAGAAGCGCAGGCTGGCCGACTTTTTCGACCTGCTGCGCATGCTGCAGAACACGGCCACCATAACGCTCGAGAAGGTGCCGATCACCGTGAGGATGGGCGGGGGCGGATCCACGGACGGCGCCAGGGACGCGGCAAAGGACGGGTCCGCCGAAGGCAGCCAGGGCGTAACTGAACGCGAGATGGAGATCGTGCGGGTGCTGCTTGACTCCACGGACTCGCTGGACGACACGCTGGAGAGGCTTGGCTTCTCATACACGATAGACGAGGCCCCGCGCCAGGCACTCACAGTTACGTCGGAGGGCATGCGCGATTTCAAGTGCGAGGTGAACGGCGCGCCTCTGTTTGGCAGGGCGTACAGCGTATGCGGCGCCCCCTCGGTTCTGCCGCCGGCCTGGGTGCACAACGTGTTCCGCACGTTCCACCGCGTGCAGATACACGTGACGCCGATCCGCCCCGACGATGCCATGCGCAAGATGCAGAACCGGGAGCTGCTGTACAGCGGCGTGCGCACGAGTCGGGCCGACATGCAGAAGAAGCTGGAGGACATCCGCACGCTCAAGCGCAGCTTGGAACTTGGCAACACGTCAGCGTACACGTTCATCGTGAACGGGTTCGTGTTCGCCCGCACGCGCAAGGAGCTGCTCGAGCTCGGCGAGAAGGTGAAGCGCAACGTCGCGGCGATGAACGTGCGCGTAACCGCGGGGCTCGGGCTGCAGCGGAACCTGGCCAAGGGGCCGGGCACGGGGGCCTCGTGGCTCGGTTCCATAGACAGCATGCACATACTATACCCGTTTGCGTCGTCGGACATGCTGGAGGCGCCCAACGGCATACTGCTCGGGCGCAACCAGCACACCAACGGCCCCGTCATATACGACGTGAACCAGCGCAAGAACCACAACATATTCACATGCGGGCAGCCCGGCTCGGGCAAGTCGTTCACGAACAAGATAATACTCAAGCGCTTCCTGGAGAACCGTCCGCACACACCATGCACCGTCATCGACCCGCAGGGCGAGTACCTGCCGCATGCCGAATACTTCGGACTGGACACCATCGAGGTGGAGGCCGGCAAGCAGTTCGGCCTGGACCCGTTCGCCCTGTTCGACAAGCCCGTGGAGGCTGCAGACCTGCTGGGCTCGGCGACCGGCGCGCCCGAGGTGGTGCGGAAGGAGTGGAGGAGCATATGCGACTCCGTAAAGTCCATCGAGGAACTGCACGAGAAGAGCTCGTCCGCCGCAAAGTGGTACCTGGCCGACCTAGTGAAGGGCAGCGTGTCCGAGGTGTTTCGCGGGAAGCCCCGGTTCTCCGACCACATGATCATATCCCTGAAGAAGACGGAGAACCAGGAATACGAGGGGCTGCTCATCATGCTTGTGCTGGCGTACGCGTGGCGGCGGGTGAACGAACTGCCCGACCGGCTATGGAAGATCATACTTCTCGACGAGGCGTGGCGCGTGACCAAGATGCAGCAGAGCACGCAGAAGATAGGCGAGATGTCCAGGGAGGGCAGGAAGCGGTCGCTCATACTGGCCATAAGCACGCAGCAGTTTTCCGACATGGACCGCGCGCTGGCCGACGAGTCCAAGCTTACCGAACTATTCGACACAAAGATAATCATGCAGATGCCGCAGTCGGCCGCCAGGCTGGCGGGCAGGGCGCTCGACCTGACGGACCGCGAGGTGGAGAGCATAGTCAACTTCCGTCCGGGGTACGGGATGATGCAGACCAGTGACAACGCGATATACTTGAAGTTCGAGGCGACGGCGGAGGAGACCTCGAATTACTTTAACACAAGCGCCGTGAAAGACGACCGCGCGGAGGCGGCGGGAGATGCCGGCGCCGAGGCCGGCGGGAAGGCGGACACAAACCCCGGCAGTACGGACGCGTCCGCGGAGGCGGTGGCAGAAGAAAAAGAGGCGGCGGCATGAAGCCCCGCCGCGACAAGGACGGCGCGCCCGCCGGCAGGCCCGCCGTATCCGGCATGGTAGAGGCGCTCATACTGGTTGCCATCTCCGTCGCGGGCGCCGGCGCGCTGGCGGTGTGGTTCAGCGGGTACGACGGGGGCGACGCCTGGGAGAGCGCCCACTGCACGCTGCATGTGGACGGCAGGGACGACATCGGGGGCGGCAAGAGCTTCGTCGAGGTGACCATATCGAACACGGGCGGCGAGACGATAACCGGGTTCACGGCGCGTGTGGGCGACACGTACACGTTCGGGGGGTCGACCGCCATCGAGCCGGGTGGAAAGTCCGAGCACGTGGGAGTAACGTCGGCCAACTCGTCGGAGGCCATAAGCTCGGGGTACGCAGAGGCCGTCGCCACGCTCTCCGACGGCTCCACCATAACGTGCGACAGGGTGAGCGTGCTGGTAGCTGGAGGGTGACTGCTTGAACCAGATCGTGCAATGGGTCTTGATTTTCGGGGCGTCCGGCCTGTTCTTCGGGGCGTTCTACCTGGCGGGACTCGGCGAGCTGTCCGACCGGTCGGAGTCGCAGCTTGACAGGCTCTCCAAGTACGAGCGGCAGGTGCTCGAGCGCATCATGGTGGTGGAGGTGGTGGCGCAGTCGCCCGCCGCGGTAGACGTCATAAACACCGGCGGGGCGCCCATGAGCATCAACCACGTGTTCGCGAACGGCTCGAAACCGACCAGCTGGGCGACACACGTGATGAACACCACGGGCAACTTTTCGACGGCCGGCGTGTTGCCGGAGGGGGCGATTGCGCGCATAAGCGTGTCAAACGGCTCGACGCCTTTGTTCGTGGTGACCGAGAACGACCGGACGTTCATGTTCGGGGAGGATGACCAGTAGCGTTGCACGCGGCCAGCTGTCGGCCGCACGGGCGCCGTCCGGCGGCCTCCGGCATGGTAGAGGTACTCGTACTGACGAGCCTAGCGGTCGTGGGGGTGGGGGTGATCGGCGTATGGCTCGGCATATTCGAGGAGGGCGGGTGGCGCACCGGCGCGTACGACAAGCACTGCACGATGGATGCCACCATATTTGAGAACGTGGGCGGGGGGCTGAACTACCTCCGGCTGTACATAACCAACACCGGGACGCACACGATCACCGAGCTTGAAATCGTCACGGGATCCGTCACGCAGCTGTGGGCTTTGGTGACGATAACGCCGGGCGACTCCCACGGGGTCGGGTTTTCGTCCACGCACATGCGCCCCGAACTCGTGACGGGGGTGGTGAAATACGCCGACGGTAGCACGTCGATATGCGAGAACAGGTGGAGCCTGGGGGTGGTCGGCTGAATGAACCAGATAGTGCGGTACGTGCTGATGTTCGGGGTGCTGGGCGTGTTCCTCCTGGCGTTCTACCAGGCGGGGCTTGACGACATCTCCAAGCGGTTCGAGGCACAGGAGGCCGACGCGGAAAAGCGCATGCTACAGATGGGCGAGCGCGTGGCGCTGATCGGTTTCGCAGGCACGTCCCCCCTGGAGGTAGACGTGATGAACACGGGGGAGGCGGACGTGAACGTCAGGGACGTGCTGGTGGACGGGCACATAGTCTCCTACAGGCTGCAGCTGATGAAGAACGGCACGACTACCAGCGTGTTGCCGATGGGCGAGGTGGTGCGCGTGGAGACGGGGACGGCGGGCAGCGTGGTGGCGATCATAACGCACAACGACAAGGCGTTCAAGTTCAGAGGTGGATAATGTGGAGGGACGTGATGCGGCCGGGACTACCGCCCGCGGCGCTTCCGGCCGGCGGCGGGAACAGGCGTGCAGTTCTGCATTATGTCGTCCATCACGCTGAGGCAGTTGTCCGACCTGACCGACGTCTGGACCAGCAGGCCGGCGGCATCCAGAAAGTTGAACATTATGGTGTCGTGCGACACCTGCTCCACCCACCGCAGGCCGCCGTCCAGCCGCACGTCAAAATAGGCGACGCCGCCGCACATACACTTGGCGGACCCCTCACCCACGTCCAGTTCGGCCGCGATGCCGGCCGTGCGCACGCGATGAACGCCCATGTTGTTCACCGCCCGACCCCCGCGGCCGTGCCGGCGCGCATAAAGTGCAGCGGCTTGCTGAGCAGTACCGTCCCGGACGGCACGGCGGCCGTGATGTCGCCGCTTCCGGCCGCCACCGCGGACGAGGCATCCACATACTCCCGCACTACCAGCCTGCGCGATCCCTCGCGCTCTGGCCGCAGGTTCAATACGAGTGAGCCGTCCGGAGACGTGCGCACTGAATCCACCAGCTCGTCGTCCAGATAACAGCTTACAATGCGGTTCGCATAGTGCAGGCCGTTGCTGCCGTATATGGTGATACGTATGGACTTCAACTCGTCCAGGTCGGTGCATATAACCTCCAGCGGGCGGTCGTCCTCCGACACGGCCCCGAGCGGAGGCGGCAGGCGCCGCGGGAAGCCTAACACCTGCGACTTTTTCCGCTTCCTGGAGCGGCCGCTCCTGGACCGGCCGCCGCCGCCGGCATTGCCCGCCGCAAGTGACCGCGCCATGAGTACAAGCAGCGCAACGATCACAGAGTCGGCCGTCCCCACGGGGGTGTTTGCCGCGCCCAGCAACACGCCTATTGCGAGCGGCGACAGCGCAATGCACATCAGGAGCCAGTCGTCATCCATGTTCAGGTCGTCCGGCACGATGGACCAGTACAGGGCGCCGGACACCATGCCGAATATGCCCAGCACAATCATGTTGCGCAATGACCAAAAGCCGAACGGCGTGCTCAGTGCGGGCTCCTCCCAGCCGGTGTAGTCGCGGAATAGAAGCACCTCGGACGGTTCCATCACGCCCGCACCCCGCGGCGCCCGCGGCGCCCGCCGCACCCGTATCGCATACACACACACCGCGGAGCCGATTTAAGCCGCGCGGGAGTTGGAAAAAATACAAGAAATCATAAGAGAAAAAATAAATAAGGGGCGGATGTGTACCAAATACATGGGAAGTGCAAAGAGGATGGGACTGGCCGTGCTGACGGGCGTGGTCTTTGCATTGGTCATGGGCGCGACGTGGTATATCGTGGTGCCCGCGATGTTCGGGCCTGATGGGCTGCAGCCGCACGAGGTGGTTGGCGGCGCGTCCACGATGATCGGCGAGGCGGCCGAGGGCATTGACGGCGCGATGACGGGACTTGGCGAGGCCGCGGACGGTCTGGACGGCGTCGCGGACGGGCTGAGCGAGGCGGTCGACGGACTGGATGAGGCCGCCAACGAACTGGGCGGCGCCGCGGAGGACATCGGAGAGGCTGTCTCCGGCATCATGCCGGGCGCGGAGCCGGTGGGGTCGGCCGGCGGCCCGGAGTGGGGCGGCGATGCAGGTCCGGCTGACGCTGTGGACGAGGGCGGCGCGTATTACGGGAGGGATGATCCGGGGTTCCGAGAAACAATGACGCACAGGTACGTGATGTATCCGCCGTGCGCCGCGGTGCTTGACGGCATGGGCAAGGAGGTGCGCACGGTGTTCGGATTCCCGACGCCGCTGCCGCAGGATTCGGGACACAGGGCGGATGCGCTTAACATGTTCGACCAGAATTATCTGGCGTCCCAGGGATTTACCCCGAAGCCGTGCGAGTTCGATTACAATGGGAACTGGCTTGGTGACGGATGGGAGGATCAGAACAACGACGGGTATGCGGACGGCTTTACGGACTGCACGAAGCCGTACGTGCTGGCGGAGGACGGCTGGTACGTGCGGGAGCTCGGACGGGACTGCAAGTACGGCGCGCCGCCCGCGAGGGCGTACGAGGGCGTCGATGCGGGAAGTGGTTCCGTGTCGTCCTCTTCTTCTTCTTCCTCCACCACCACCGGAAGCGGCTCTGCCGGCTCCGGCGGTTCCGGCGGCAGTGACATTCCCTACGCGACGGCCCAGGCCGGCACCATGACGCGCGTTATAGACGGCGACACCATCGTGGTGGACGGCGACGTGCGCATCAGGCTCGCCCCGGTGAACACCCCGGAGCGCGGCGAGCCCGGCTACGAGGAGGCCTCGGCGTTCACGCGCTCAAAGTGTCCCGTCGGCACGACTGTTGTATATGACGCGGACGACGGGCAGCGCTCAGGCTCGTACGGGCGCACCATCGCGATGGTGTGGTGCGGCGGGTACGGTTCAACGAGCTCGCAGGCCGCCGTGTCGCTCAACGCGCTGCTGCTTGAGGCGGGACACGCCGAGATTGACAGCCGATTCTGCCACGCGTCCGAATTTGGCGACGACGAGTGGGCCCTGAGGGGCGGGTGCTGAGCGGTCTTTTCCGGCCTGGCGCCTTGCGGCGGCTTATTCCGGATGGTAGAAGGAGTTTATCGCGTCGTGGATGCGCGGTACGTCTGTTATGCCGTCGTCGCGTATGCGCTCCAGGATGCGCGCGCGGCGCTCGATGTCGCCCCGGATGTCGTCCACGCCCAGCATGACCTTCATGCGCGGCAGGACCGTGCTTCTCTTGATTACCTCGTCCAGGTCGTCAGGCAGCACGCGGTTCTGCTCGGGGTCGTACCAAAACAAGGTGTTCAGCGTCTTGGCATCGGAGTTCCCGGGTACCTCGTCCGCTCCGGGTGAGCCGGACGCGCACGACGCGCCGGCGGAAGCCACGGCGTCCTGCCCCGTGGCGATCTCCGTGATGGAGATGAGCTTGCGCTGCCGCTTGTTGTCGTGCAGCACCCAGGACATGTGCAGGACGTAGGTCAGGAGGGCGGTCTGCGACTTTGACAGGGAGATGGGCGGGGCCTCCAGCCGGGTCAGGGCGTGCTCCGCGTTGCTCGCGTGGAACGAGCACATGCATCCGGAGCCGGAGGCGGCGGCCTGGAACAGCCCGTCGGCCTCCTGGCCCAGTATCTCTCCGACCAGTACGAAGTCCGGGCGGAAACGCAGGGACAGCTTGCACAGGTCGAACACGCCGAAGCTGTCACTGCCCTCCGCCTTGCCCTGCGTCGCCTGCAGTGACGAGTTCATCGTAGTCTGGTGGCGGCTGACGTGACGGTGCGGCAAATTGAGTTCCAGCACGTCCTCGATCGTATAGTAGTGCCAGATGGGATTGGCCATGGTGAATATCGCGTTGATCATCGTGGTCTTGCCCGCCGACGGCGCTCCAATCACAAGCCCGAAGCCCTTGAGGTCCATGCAGGCCCACAGGTACGCGCCCGCCAGGGGCGAGAGCAGGCCGCTCTGCAGCAGGTGGCACACCGTAATGGTTGTGACGGACGGCTTCCTGATTGACATGGTCGGCGAGTCCGGAGTTATCCGCCTGTTCCCGGTGAACGTATACCTTATGCCGGATTCGTCCGAAAAGGATGTCATTGGCCTCGTCTCGCTCGGCGGCTCCCCGTACCGCTGCGAGATGCGCTGTATGAGGCGCTCCATGTTGGACTCGGTGCGGAACGTGATGTTTGTGTCGAGCAGTGTGTGGTGCGGGTACTCGCGGTGGACCACGGCGACGGGCTTGTCCCACTCGATGCACAATATGTCCTCGATGTGCGGGTCGCGTATGAGCACGTCCAGCACGTCGTGCCCCGCCACGTCGCGCACCATGTAGTACTCGACGGCCTCCCTCTCCTGCTTCCAGACCTCAAAGTCGAGGGTCGACCTCGATTCGTCCTCAAGCGTGCGCTTGAGCAGGGGCACTACTTCCTCGCGCGATATGTCCCGGAACGTGAAGGAGTGGTGGACGTTGCTCATCAGCCTGCGGTAGGCGGCCACCGCGCGGCGCGACAGCTTGGGCTCGTCTACCAGGTAGCGGCCGTCCTTGGTGATGTACACCGTCGCATCCCCGACCGCGTACGTTTCCTCGACATCCGGGTCGTTCACGTTCGCGTCGAAGCGGCTGATGATGTAGTCGTCGGCCTTGGCGTCGGCCGGAGGGGCTGCGGGCTTGGGAGCATCGGTGGCGGCTTTCCTTTTCTTTTTCTTCTTCAGGCCGAACATCATCAGCCCCTCCGCGGGTGTGGCGGGCGGGTACCGCCGTCAGTCGCGGTCACCTGCGCCCGTCCTCCGGGCCGGTGGCGTCTGCGCCGCCGCCGTCTGCATCCGCGCCGCCGCCGTAACTTCCGGTATCGCGATACGCCGCGTCGTCATAACCGTCGGGGTTGCCGGCGGCGTTGTAGCCGCTGTCTTCGCCGCCACCGTCATCGTCGCCGGTACCGCCGCCACCGTCATCATCATCATCATCGCCGTCCGACCCGCCCCTGACCGAATCCACCAAGTCGCCAATCTTGTACGCCAGGGCGGCCCCGAACCTGCGGTACGCGATGAACCCGCCCGCGGCCGCGGCCGCAGCGACCACCATGTACAGGCGCATGTAGTCCGGCTCGAACACCGGCTCGATCACGGCGTCGGACTCGGCGCGGAACGAGATCACGTCGTCGGTCGGCAGCACGCCTCCCGTACCGGGCACGCCCTGCCAGTACGCTATCTTTTCGGGGATCAGGTAGGGTATGACGTGCCCCGGTGTCGCCGACGCCACCACGGTCTGGCCGTACTGGTAGGCCCCGGAGCCGGTGCTGCCGGTTCCGAGCACGATGATCTCCACCTGCCGGTCGTATACGGCAGTGACGTTGACCGTACGGTCGTACGCGGATATGCGTACCGTCCCGCCCGGCAGCAGTGTGCCGCCCTCGTATACCGTGTCGACCAAGCCGTACCCGCCCTCGAACGACTCGGGGAATGCAAATGACACGTCCGTCGGGCTTGACAGTATGGTCTGGTACGGGGTGGTAACCGTGGTGCCGTTCTGCAGGGTGAACGGCACGGACACGCGGCTGTCATGCGACGGCACGACGGCATCGACAGTGAGCGGCACGGACATCTCCGAGCGGATGAATATTGTCGCGGGCTTCGAGTAGAACCCCTCCTTGCTCCCGCTCACGGTGATGATGAACTCGCCCTCGTCGGCTGGCGTAATTACGAACACGCCGGGGCTTGTCTCGTCCACCGGCCAGCCGGGCGGCGCGTCTATCTCGTAAGCTACGTCCGGTACGGGCAGGGGGTCAGAGCTAAAGCCGAAGCCGCCGGGGGCCAGTCCGTCAAGATCGAGTCCGATGTCAAAACCGTCAAGCGCGACGCCGAACAGGTCCTGCTGCTGCTCCGACTGCGAGGAGCGCTTCTCTGTGAGTGTGTCTGCCCGTATTTCAAACGGTTCACCAGCCTTTACGTCCACGGGCACCTGCATCTCGTCGGGGCCTTTTTTGTCGAGGCCGCCCACGTCCACGCTCATTCTATTTAGGAACGCCACCACCTGTTCCCGCACGGCCCCGCCCACCTCGTAAAGCGAGCTGAGGTACTGCGGGCCGCCGGTCTCCACCAGTCCGGTCCCGCCCTCCACCTCAAAGCCGGTGTCCCGCCGGTCGTCTTCGTCCACCAGCGCGACGGGGATGCCAGCCTGGTCAACCGTGTGTGTGGTGACCGGGAAGCGCTCGCCGACGTGCACCATGCGCGGGGCATCCATCTCCATCCTGACGGGCGCGTCGACGGGCACCACCGTGCCCTCGTACGGGCCGGACGCGGGCGGCCACCCCTCCAGCGTGATCACGGCGCCCGTGCCGCCGGGCCCCGGTACGGGGCCGCTTATGACGGCGGTGTTGTAGCTGCCGATCTCCGCGTCGCGTACCGTGATGTGCGCCGCCGACGGGTCTGACCGGTCGCCGAACGACGCCATGACGGTGCGCGGCTCACCGAACTCCTCGAGCACGTCTATTATGCGGCCGGCGTCGTCGACCAGGCCAACCATGAACAGCGGCTGCTCCTCGCCGACCGGCCCGCGCGCCGGCAGCTCGGTCACGTGGAGGTGGTACGCCGTCTCATAGGGGTGGACCACCCGGAGCGTGGCGTTCTGCACGTGCCCGCCGGAGGCGGCCTGTACGCTGTACGTTCCCTCCAGGTTTGCCTGTATGGGGAACGCGTACGCGTTCGTATGGAACGTGGGATGGGACACGTGGTGTGGGCGCACGTCGATACCGCCTCCCCCGCGCTCGCTGCCTGGCGCGGAGGAAGCCGTTATGGTTATGCTCTCGTATTCCGCGCGCACCGGGGTTACGCGCTCGTACTCGGTGGACGTGACGATCGTCAGGTCGCCGTCGGTGAAGGACGCCTGCTCCGGCTCCTGGACGTCAACGCGGTAGAAGCCGACCACGCCCTGAGTGCCGGAGTGCGGCTGCAGCGGCGTGACGGTGCTGGGCTGCATGAAGAGGCGGATGTTGTTTGGCTCCGGAGGCCCGTATGTCTCGCGGGGAAACTGTATGGTCGAGCCGTCAGTGTTCCCGCCCGACTGCGTGGAGGATGCGACAGACGCCCGGATTATGCGGTCCACGTAGGCGGCCCACGTCTCGGTACCGGAACCGCAGCTGCGGTTGGTCAAGGAGTCGTCCTGCTGCGCGTCCTGCTGCTGTCCATCTCCATCCCCCTGCTGTTGTTGTTGCTGCTGCCGGTCACCCCCACCGCCGCTGCCGGTGACTATCAGGTAGTTGCCGTCCGAGCCCTCCACGACGCTCGTGCTGTTGGTGTCGTACGCGGCGGCCGTCGTGGAGCTAGTAACCACGGTCCCGACGCAGACATGCGCCGACGCCACGCCGTACCCCGGCACCGACACCGTCAGCACGGCGATGCCGCCGGCCGACGGGCCGGCGGGAGACGTGCGGTCCCCGGAGTGCAGCGAGGACGCCGGGAGCACGCCGTCCCCGTGCCCCGCGTACAGGACGCCGGCGGCCCTCCCGCCGTGCAGCGTGATGGGGGAATACCTGCCCTCCTTCTTGTTTGGCGGGTGGCTCTCGGTGAGCCTGAGCACGTCCGTATTGGTCGTCTGCAGTTCCGCGGCTATCGCGCGCGGCGGGTGGTACGGCAGCGTCGGGGCGTCCTCGACGGGGGCGCCTGCGGACTCTGTTCCGGACTCGTCCTGCAGTATATCCGACCCGGAGTTGACGGGATCCCTCTCGAGCCACACGGAATAATACACTTTGCCGCCGGGCAGCACGATGTCAGGGGACACCTCGAGGCGCACGTGCATGGCGTCCCGGTCGTAGGACAGATGCTCGGTGTCTCCCATCAGGCCGGGCGCCGCGGCGGACACGTGCCCCGTTCCGGACACGCGCAGCGGCACCAGGGCCTGCGCGGAGCCGGCGGGTATGGTTATGGAGCGCGGGGCCTCAACCAGGCCGCCGCCCACCAGCCTGACGTCGACGCCGCCGGCGGGGGCGCGTGCGGGGTAGCCGTTCGTATCCATCAAGTATATGAAGGCGGGCAGGTCCGACGCGGAAGTCAGGCCGCCCGTGGTGATGATGTCAAGCTTGTGCGGGCCGGTGGCCTGCGAGTATACTGTTCCGTGCGCCAGGCCCACGAGTCCGCCGTACGCGGCGTGCACCTCGGCGGCCCCTGACTGCAGGGCGTGTATCTCGAATACGGCGTGGTTCTTGCCCACGGGTATCTCGACGGAGGTGCTGGGCAACATGATGGAGGGCGAGCCCGACGCCAGGTGCACGGAGTTGTCGCCGGAGTGGAAGAGTCCGGCGGGCTCGCTGGAGACGGCTATGCCGTGGTACGTCTGTCCCGCTATCATCTTGGCCGGTATGTGGAGGTAGAGGGTGGGGGCGGACTCGTCAAGCTGCGCGGAGGCGGGCACTGGGACGGGAAGGATGGAATGCTGCAGGTCGGGCGCGGTTAGGGCGGCAAGCGCGACCAGTACGATGGCGGCCGTAACCGCGAAGGGTGGTAGGAGATGACGGCGGTCCGCGCCGGGCGGGAAATTCACGATACGAAGCGCGCGCGTTGGTTAAAAGGCCGCTGCCGGAGCCCTTTAAACACGGCCGCGGGCATCCTGCGCGGTGTCGGAGACAGGCGATGGCGGAAGTTGTAATGTCTGCTACACGCACGGCGCTACGTCCAAATGCGTCTTGTGCGGCAAGCATGCCTGTTCCAGGTGCATGACGGAGTGCGATGGGTGTGGTGAAATGATCTGCAGGTCGTGGCACGGCCAGTCCGAGCACCAATGCAGCGGTGGCGGTGCTGGGGGGCAGAAGAAACTGTTCTCCTAGTCCTTAAAAATACGCGCCAGTTCAACACGTGATGTCGGAACAGCCGTCCACTGGCAGGTGCTTTCTGTGCAATACACAATGCTCCTCGACGTGCCCCGGTTGCGACCGCCGCGCGTGCGGGGATTGTCTCAAAAAATGCTCCAAGTGCGGGGAGACCGTGTGCCTCAGGGGGCTGAACTCCAACGACGCGTGCGAGAAGTGCGAGGACCACTTCAAGGCATCCGGTGTATGAAGGTGCGCGGGCGCTGGATGTTCTATGCTGCGTCCTGACCTAACGGCCAATTCCGTACCGCCCATCGGTCACGCCTTTGGGCCGCCCCTCACCAGTATGAACCGGTCAGAACCGTCACGGTAGTGGTCGCGCGACAGGCGCCGCCTTTCAAACCCCAGGGAGCCGTAAAACTTCAGCAGGTACGGCCTGTCGGTCTTCACGTCGAGGGT
The DNA here is from genome assembly GCA_028820595.1 of Nitrososphaerota archaeon. Taxonomy (GTDB): domain Archaea; phylum Thermoproteota; class Nitrososphaeria; order Nitrososphaerales; family Nitrosopumilaceae; genus Nitrosopumilus. The sequence continues at coordinate 14,460 of JAPPIP010000078.1, forward strand.
CATCATGCGTTGGCCGGCCTCGCCGATCACCATGTCCATCAGCCTGCTGGCTATACCGCGCCTCCGGTATTCCGGCGCAACGCACAGAGTTGACGTACCACCCGTCGCCGTAGGTGGGCATCGACACCACTCCACCGACTATCCTGCCGCCGGCGACGGCCTTGAGGCAGTACATGTGCTCCAGGATGGGGGTCCAGTAGTACATCGTGTCCCAGTCGTCGCATGCCATCTCAAAGCACCTGGCCTCCAGCTGGTAGAACTCCTTCGCGTCCTCCCTCTTCGCCCTGGCTATGCGTATCTGCCCCACGCGGACTAGGCTGACTGAATTTTATAAGGAGTCCCGCGCGACCGCTCCCAACGGGGACATAATGGCATGCATGATATGCACCATAACAACAATGCCGGAATATACTGGCTAGAATATTTGGGTGGTAATAATTCAAACCGCAAGCTGAGCCTGCAGTCAAAAGGCATAAGAACGTGCGGGAGCCATGCGTTACAGCGATGTGGTGTAACGGCAACATGCCAGGCTCATAACCTGAGGTTCGCGGTTCGACTCCGTGTCTCGCTATTCAGGCCACAGAAGGCGCTACAACGCCGCCTCCCGCTGTCGCAACACTTCGCGTATGCGCGGCATCACCCTGCGCAGTATGGTATGGTGTACGTCGGCGGCGGGGCGGTTGGCGCGCACGACCGTCCATTTGTGCCTGCGGGCCTCTGACAGGTAGGTGGCGCGCACGTCGTTCAGGAAATGACGGTCGGACTCAAAGGCGTCTCGGTTTTCCGGGACGCGCCTGAAGGATTCGGAGACGGGCATGTCCAGCAGGACGGTGAGTCTCGGCGTGCCGTTGGCCGGGTGGCCTGCCGTCAGGCTGCGGAGCCATGCGTGGTTCAGTTCAGCGGCCCGCCCGTACGCCAGGTTGGACGCCGGCGACCGGTTCAACACCAGTACGTCGCGCATACGGAGGGCGGACTCGACCTTTTCGGAGGCAGCCCACATGTCGGCTGCCGCCAGACACGGAAGGACGTGCCGGTGGTGCGACGGGTAAAGGTCGGAGCGCGCGGTGTTTCTGAAGTATGCGGCGACGGCTTCGCCGGTCAGCGTGCCCTTTGTCGGAAAGTCGATGAGCGCGGAGTCCACGCGCCTCTTCTGGAGCGCGTCCCGCAGCAGGACGGCCTGCGTCCGCTTGCCCGACTTGTCTATTCCTTCAATGGCGATGATCATGCGGTGTCATGCTCCTGCACCCGGGCGGCAGTACGAGGGAGGGGATTATGGAGGGAAGGCGTCGGGCGAAACTGCAGGAGGATCACCTCGTTGTATGGACTGGCTCGCCGCACTCGGTGCACTTGGCGTCAACCGTCGCGCCACCCGACCAGTATTCCTTGACGGCGCTCTCGTCGTCGATGCGGCACGTCCAGCCGCCGCACTTGGTGCAGGCTGCGTCGGACCTGCTTACAAACTCGCCGCTCATACCACACGGGTATGGGTTTGCGTTTAAGGCGGATGGTTTCATGCGGCGGCGCGTTCGCGACACCCGTAGGTTAGTGCCCGGCCTCCGGGTTGAACCCGCACTTGGGGCACTGCACGGTGACGAGGGTGTCGGGGCCGCCGCCTATGTCGACCTCCATCTTCTCGAGTTGTGTGCTGTCGTCGCACGCGGGACATTCGCCGTATGATGACATGCATGCAGGACGCGTGGTTGCATTTAACCGCCGTGCAGTCAACTGGTTTCTCCTACGCCGGAGTCAGGACTCGGGCGGCTTCCCGGACCACCCGCAGCCGGCGGTGTCCGGACATGACGCGTAATCGTCCCCGTCGCCCACGGACTGCATGAGCATGCGGCCACACTCAGGGCACGGCACGTTTGTCTCGATTGCCATGCCAGCAGGACGGCAGGTTACGTAAAAGCCCACTGCCCCCACACCCCGACCGAACCATTACGCTACCTTATACTGATCATTTACATATTTATTCAAGGGCACGCAACGTACAACGGGAGGCTAGAATGGGAAATACCCGCGCGCATAACGCGCCCTGCTGGCACAATACCAGCCCCAATACCCATCTGGGCTTCGAGCCCTTCAGTACTGGATCCTCGGATCTCTATGCTTGATGCCTTCCAACCACACAGCCAACCGCGTGGGAAGTCCGCACATCAACCCGCACATAGAGGTGTAGCAGGTTCTCCTTATACAGCCACACCGAGACGTACATGCCCAATTTCACCCTGTTGTATAGTCACGATCAAAAGTTCATGCGTATTCAGACGTCTTTCTGTTAAAGTACG
>JAPPIP010000035.1:0-6342 GCA_028820595.1 Nitrososphaerota archaeon
GCGGAGCGAGCACCGGCGCCGAGTAGGCGCGGCTTCGGGCCGCGTCGCGGGGGGGAGCCGCACCCCCCCGGGCCCCCCCCCCGCGCGCGGGGCGGGCGGGGGGGGGGGGGTCCGGGGCCCCCCCCGGGGGGGCCCGCCCGGGGGGGGGGGCCTCTTCTTGCCGCCTTCGCATGATGCCGCCTGCGGCCCCCCTCCCCCGGACTCCTTTCTGTCCCCGGGACTGCCAACAGGATCCTCGCCGCGGCTCTCCCTGAACGCCGCCCGCCTTGCGTTGTAAAGCGAGGGCTGCGACGTCGGCATGCCGGGGGCCTCGTAGCAGGCAAGCCGGGTGTTGAGTCTTGCAATCTCCGCGTCCCTGTCCTCCAGCGCCTCCTTCAGGGACTTGATCTCCGCCGGCGCCTCGTCCAGCCCGGCATGCAGCGTCGCAATCTCCCTTCGCAGCACCGCAGCCTCGCCATCCCTCATGCGGTTCGCCGCAAAAGGCCCGGATCAAAAGGTTGCGTTGTAACATGTTCGGCCAATTGGTCAAACCGTTTTGGGCGCATGTGCAGGCCGGGCAGTCCCGCCGCTCCCGAACCACGCATCAGGGGCGGGTTACGTGTCTGACGACCTGACCTTGTACACTAAAATTATATATAATGACGGTGGGGCGTGATAGAGTGATACCCTTACTTGCTTCTTTGCTGATTGCTACAATGGTTTCATCATTTTTTGTATTCTCTTTTGTAGCGGCAGATGATGCTGATTTGCCGGGAGAAAACCCAATCGAAGGCACAGAGACTTCAGGTTCTGCAGAATTGGCCGTCAAGGCTCCCGATCTGACAGATTACGAATCTATGTATGAGAACGTGTACAGGGAAATCCTTGAAAACAAAAAAGCACTTGACGGTGATGAAAGAGATCGGATGGCGCAACTGGCTGCGGGAAGCGACGTATCATCAATCGAGAGACAAATAGAAGAGAAAAAAGACAAACACATACAGCTGTATGAAGAAGCCGCAAAAATCGAACAACGCAACATCGAATCTTACGTGTTGGATCCTTACACACAAAAAATCTTTGATGACGCAGAGCAAATTTTAAAAACCAAATACATGAATGAGACTGGCATCTACGATCTCTATACAGAAAACAAATACCGAAAAATTGTTTTGCTTATTGATCCCATGGGACTAGAGGGAAAAACACAAGAAGAAAAAGACGCACTTTTCGAAGACATCGCGCATAGTGTTGATGTCCATGTAGAGATACAAATAGCACCACTGACCGAAGTGCACTCAAGATCGTGCACTTCACCTACAAGTGCTTGTCATCCCGGAAAGGGCGGTATTCAGATTGCACATGCGGGAAGCGGCGGCGGCTCCACGTTGGGGTTTAAAGCCTATCACCCAGTACACGGTTATGGATTTGTTATTGCAGGGCATGAAGCAAAATCCGTGGGAACCAAAATCGTACAACCAAATGATGGTCAGACTTACGGGTATGTAGATGTGATGGGCGGCCGTTTTTGTGATTGCGCGTTTGTTGATTTTGCAAGAGGGCATTCCATGCAAGACAAGATATGGGCACCAGATGCAAACACTGTATACCCGGTCGGGACAAGGAATATCGAGGACACACCTGCGGGCACGATCCTGTTGGCAGACGGAGTGAGGAGTGCACTTCAAATAGGTTCTGTTATCGACGAGGGCTCTTCATACGGTAGAGTCAATATTACGTCAAGTGGTGGCGACAGTGGCGCGCCCCTATTCAAACCACAGCCTGACGGTACAGCTGCAATCTATGGCATACTTACACTCGGGGCAGGTTCGACTACTATTTATGAGCCATATGATTATATAAAGTCCGATTTGGGATTGAAATGGTAGGCCATTCTTCGTTCGTATTTATCCACGCTGTGCCTAATTTCCCATGCAGTCTAACAAAAAAGCGGGATTCCTACGAGGCGCATGAACAGATCCCTTGCTCTTTTCTGGTTTGTAAGCGGCCAAGATGCTACCTGAAGAGACATGCATGAGATAATCACTGTCACTGTCATTGCAGTGCTGATGTTACAAAGCACATCTGCATACGATTATGGCGCCTTCGGAGATGCCAAGCGTGGAGTTTTTACGTCTCTCCCATCGTTAAAAGAGCAGCTGGTTCACTACCCACACACACAGCAACTGGAGTGTTCCAACCCAGATCATGTACTTGTCACAAGGCCCAATGGCAAATGGGCCTGCGTGTATCATGACACCGCCACGTACCTAAAATGGGACATTGTCACGTTCCTAAAGCCGGGAACGCAGTTGATAACAACCCTTGTTTTACGAGGAGAGCAGTACCACAACGCATCCTACCAAATAACCAATGCCGACATTGAGTCGATCAGATGGAACGAAGAAGGACACGGCCTGCTTGTCAATATTACGGCAGCCGGCCACGGCGTGATTGTTCTGGGCGCGCCAATCTACAGCGGAGGCCTGTTTGAACACTACTGCGATCCTGCGCAGTCCTCGAGTGCCAATTTTATGGTTCTGATGAACGGCGAGGAGACGGATTTTCAATCGTATGAATCCGGGAACGGTTTGGTGAACGTGGAAATAGAATTTGAGGCAGGTGTCAAGACTATCGAAATCATCAATCTCCGGCCGCCTTACATACAATGCCAAGGCTAGCATTCGGAGGCCGGGGCCTTGTCCAAAATTGCATGGATGTGCCGCATGCACGCTTTGAGTGCGGCTCGGGATTGGCATGGCGTACACTTGACAGGACAGCGCGCACCCGATCCCTTCCTCCTGATCCCTCATGCTTGGTTTCTTACCCCCGCTTGTTTCTCAGACGTGCTTGGGACGCCCGGGATCATGATCTGCGGTGGAGGCGACAACGTGACGGTAGGGACGGGTCGCGACAGCTATCCGAAAAGAATCAGAACCAGTCGATTCTTTCAGGGTGACTATGTAGTCGGCGGAATGTACTCGCATCTCGGAACGCCCGTTTCTGGCTTGATCGTTGCTGGCGGCTGGTGACCTCTGCTCACGCGTTGTAACCTCGGTTCCGCCGGTCTGTCCTGCCTAACCGCGGCCGGTTCTACCCGTTTCAAGTTCCATATTCTTATTAACTGGGCATTTGTTACCATGTGACATGTACGGTTCGAATCCACCAAAACCGTGGTTCCGCCCGCCGTATGCGGCGAATCCCCGTGGGCCCGACTCGTAGTGGCGGTCCTTCCGATGCCCGCGCCGGAGCAGGTGGCGGACTGCGTGCGCACGCTGCCTGCCGCGTGCAGGGATACGGGAGCAGGCGTCGGGACGGTCATGGCCGACAGGGAGTTCTTTTCGACGGCGGTGCTGCAGACGCTCGTGGACATGAACATAAAGTACCTGGTTCCGTGCAGGAACACGCCGGCGGTGACCGAGGCCATCGGGGAGTTTGCAGGCGGAAAGCGCGACGCCGTGTCGGACATGCACATAACGGACGGCGGCGGCAACCGGGTCCCGTATACCGCGATCATCACGGAGCGCAGGAGGAGGAGGAAAAAAGGCGCCTCGTACGAGGACGCGGACCTCGACCGGTTCGACCACGACCCGGAGGAGCCGCCGCACAAAAAGTACATCGCGTTTGCGACAAACGATCCGGGCATCGACGTCGGGGAATACTCCGGGCGCCGGGGGATCGAGACCGGATACAGGATGATCGAGTCTGCCAGGCCCAGGACGCGGTCCAAGAGCCCGGAGGTGCGCGCGTTCTGCTTCGTATATGCGGTGCTGATGTACAACGCGCGGGCGGTCCCCAACATGCTGCGCGCGGCGCGGGGCGGGCAGCCTGCCTCGCGGTACGGGGCCCCGCCGATGACGCAGAGGGACATGACCATGTGCATCCTGTTCTTCATCATGTTCGCGGCGCCCCGGCCGGAGCGGCGGCAGAAGCCGCCGCCGCTGCCCGCGGCGTAGTACCGGCCGCGCACGCGCCGCCCTCCGGGGCCCCAGTCACCCCAGTCACCCCAGTCACCGCGACACCGCCCCGGTGTCCGCGGTCCGGCACCGCCTTGCGCGCGTACGTGCGCGCACGCGCACGCGCCGCGCCCGCAATACGCTGCAACCGCCTCTGCACCGCGGCCAAACTCCGTCTGGGGGCATCAAATCAGTTAGGCCGACCTAACATTTGGGTTAACTGAATCACGGCAAACGGCTCCCAGTGGCCACACCCGGCCCCCGCCCGGCCGCCGTCTACGGGGGCACATTTCCGAGTACGGGGCGGCGGCAAACCTTTGTCCCGACTGCCGCTTCTGCCGCAAAATCTGCGCTTGCGCCCGTTGGGGACGGGCGGCGCGCCGCGGCCGCCGCATGTACTTCTGGGCCCGTGGCAAAAAGGCATGCCGCAACACGGTAGCAGTTGACATATAACAAACGGCGCAAGGGATGTCATGGACGCGCTAGCGAGCCCGGGCCCGGAACGGGGATCGGCCGATCCTAGAAGGCCGCGGCGGATGCTGATCCCTGCCGTGGCGTTCGCGGCCGCGCTCCTCGTGATGATGCCCGCGGTATGTGGCGACGAGGCCCTTGCCACGCACAAGCACGACGGTGACTCGAAGGCCGGCCACCCGTCCATACCGCCGACGGACTACAACGGCAACCACTACGACATTTATCTGGAGCGCGAGACGCGCCAGCTCGTGTTTTACATAGACATGCACACGGACAATCTCGACACCGGCAGGTCGTACGTCATAGGCTTCGTGAACGGCGGCCCCGCATACGTGCGCCTGGGCGGCTACGACTACGTGACGTCCACTGATGGAAACTGGACGAAATACGGGCTGACCCTGACAAGCGACAACATGCGCAAGATAGAGGGCCTGTACGCCGCCAAGGGTGACGGGCCGTCGCTAAAGTTTGGCCTCGCGCCCGGCGCGGTGTTCTATTATGACGAGGACTACGGCTATGTAGATAGCAGGAACGTGCAGCACTCGCTCGAGCTTGTGGACGTGCTTGACCGCAAGCCCCGCTTCGTGTCTGGCGGCGGCGCCGTCGAGCTGGAGCAGGGCGACGCGTACCCCGACGCGGGCATCGCCTGCGTCGACAACGACGACCTGAACCCGATACTGAGCCACAACGCCAGCACTGCGCACGCGGGCCACTTTGTGGTGGAGCACACGTGCGCCGACAGTTCTGGAAACGAGGCCGTCCCTGTATACAGGATGCTCTACGTCAGCGCCAAGAAACCCCCGGCCGTCGCGGCGCCGCCGGCGCCGCTCCGTACGGCCGAGGGCACCGAGCTGATATACTACATAAAGTCCGACAGCCAGGACGCGGAGTTCTCCCTGGTGTCGCACAACGCCAGCCACAGGGCGGGCCCTGCGCCCACCGTCACTGCGGAAGGAAGGCTGTCGTGGATCCCGTCCGAGGCCCAGGGGGGGCACGGCGACGTATACCGCATAACCATAGAGGCGATCGACGCGCGCGGGGCTTCGTCGCCCCCGACAGACATACTCGTGGAGGTGGCGGAGTCAAACTCCGCGCCGACCATGAGGCCGTTTGAGGGTCTGGATGCCCCGCACGGGGCGGAGATCTCCATCGACGTGTCTGCAAACGCGGCGGACCCGGACGTGCCGAGGAACGCGCTGGTGTATTCGATGTCCGGCGCAGGGTCGATCGACGCAGCCACGGGCGTGTACACGTGGACGCCTCGGGAATCCGAGGCGGGCGTGTACCTCGTCAACTTCACGGTGTCCGACGGCAGGGGCGAGGCCGCCGCGACGCAGGCCATCACGGTCCGGGACGTTACCCCACCCGTGATCGGCGCGGTGTCCGGCATCGAGGCTCGGGGCGACCTGCCGCTGGAAGTGTGGTATTCGCCGCCTGCCGCCGTCGATCTTGTGGACGGCCCCGTGCCGGTCACGTGCACGCCTGCATCCGGCACACCGTTTGCGCAGGCCGTCACCACGGTCACGTGCAACGCCCGCGACGCGGCAGGCAACCACGCCGCGCCCGCCACGTTCGACGTGGTCGTCGCCCCGGCCCCGGACACCGAGGCGCCCGCCATCGTCCCGGCCGCGGTCGGGGCGGCGGAGGCGACGGGCCCCACCACCGCCGTGTCTGTCCCGCTCCCCGCCGTGTCGGACAACCATGACGGCGCAGGCCAGATTACAATACGCACAAACGTCACGGGCGCCCACACCGTAGTCACGTCGGCGGTGTCGCACGCGTTTGCAGTCGGCACGCACACCGTCCACTGGAGCGCCACCGACACGTCGGGCAACGTCGCGAACGCGACGCAGACCGTCACCGTCCGGGACACCACCCCGCCCGCCATCGTCCCGGCCGCGGTCGGGGCGGCGGAGGCGACGGGCCCCACCAC
>JAPPIP010000035.1:6442-13389 GCA_028820595.1 Nitrososphaerota archaeon
CAACGTCGCGAACGCGACGCAGACCGTCACCGTCCGGGACACCACCCCGCCCGCCTGGTATGCGAACCGGCCCCAATCCCCCGACGCAGAGGCGTCCCCGGCAGCCGCGGTGAACGCCCTCGACGCCGAGCGCAAGCAGCTCCATGAAACCTTCAAAGAGCTGAAAAAGGACATCAAGAGGATGAGGGCCAGCGTCGGCGAGGCGCTTGACGGCATTGCCGGCTCGGATAAGAGGTATGCCAAGCAGCAGAAAGAGATCGCGTCCCTCGAAAAAGCCCTGGACAAGGCGCGGGCCGAGAAGCGCCTGAAAAAGGATCTCCTGGAGTTTTACGTAAATCCGGAACGCGTGTTCAGGGACCACGGCGCGGACGGCCGTACCGGCAACCACGTGCTGGCTTTCCTGCCCGGCCATGCGCCGGGCTGCGACGGCGCCGCCCCCGGAGGGCCGTGCATCTCGCCCTCGATCCACGCAGGACGCGACAAGAGCCGTCCCATGGCGCTGGGCGACATAAGGGACCTCGGGTTCTGGCCGAACCGCACCGTGCACTCCGGCGACACGTTTGAGTGGACGTACCCCGCGGGCGTCGAGATGGGCGCGGTGACCGTCACAGCCCCCGACGGATCAAGGGCGGAGGCGTCCCCCGGGCACCACGATCCGCCGATTAATGGCACCTCCCAGTCACTGCACGGGCCCGGGTCACAGTCACATACGTTTGACGCGCCCGGCGTCTTTAGGTGGGACGTGGAAGGGCATCCGGCCACAAGCGGGATCATAACGGTAGTCGAAGCCCCGCCCTTGCGGTCACTTCTCGGAGGCGCGGGGGCCGACGCGACAGGCGCGCAAAACGCGGAACAATCGGGGATCGCAATCCTTGAGAGAAAGATCGCCCTTTGGAATGAAAAGATCGACGCCCTGAGAGACGTGGAGAAGGATCTGAGAAAGATCCTCAAAAGCGCTAGGAGCGGTGGGCTGGATCTAGGAGACCTGCACCTGATGAGCCTCGCAGAGATAAATGACCTCTCAAAAGCCGCAAAGGACGTAAAAAAGAGGACGATCAGGCTCGACGACGTGCTGAGGTACCACGCGCAGCCCGGGCACGTCTTTTCCGATCACGGAAGAAACGAGGAGACGGGCAACCACGTAATCGAGCTGTCCCGGGATTGCGGAGGGGACGAGAACGGATACTGCCTCTCGCCCGACGTGTTTAAGCAGATGAGGGACGGAAAAAGGCCGGCGCTGACCAAGATAGGGCATCTGGGCCTTTGGCCAGACCGCTCCATATGGAGCGGCGAAACCGTCGAGTGGAGCTACCACGGGGCCGGGACGCATGGAGGCGGAATGGCGCAGGAGACCATAACCATAACAGCACCAGACGGCACCAAGTCAAAGACGTCACCCGGCAGTCCCGGCGGGGCCGGCGGGAAGGCCGCCCCGCAGATCCACACGTTTGCGGATGCGGGCAGGTACGCGTGGCTCCTGGACGGCAATCCAAACGTGAACGGCACCATATCCGTTGAACGCGCGAAATAGCCGGAGCCGCATGGGCGTCCGCGGCAGCCTGAAAGGCACGGGCCGGTACCGACAAAACTGCCCGGGCGTCCCGGATTTTTTGTCCCGCCCCCACGCGTTATCCGCGCCATCCGTGCCGCCGCGGTCCGCGACGCCCCGGCTCTGGAACCGTTCCGCCCCAACCCGCTTTTCCGTCCCACTTCATCCGACCCTGTGGATTTCGCGCGCACCGCGGCGTGAACGCCCGGCCGGGGGCCCCTGTCGCGTCTGCGTGCGCAGGCGCCGTCCTTGGCACGGGTCTTTCCCCGCCTCGCCATCCGGCCCCTGCCAGGCCACCGGTCCCTCGCGCGCAATCGCTACCCCGGCCGCATGACTCACTGCGCCAGGTCCTCCGAGATGGAATCTCCGACTGCGTCTCCGCGCCCGCCTTCTTTTTTTCCGGCCCCGCCGTCCGCCCCGTCGCGGGCGGACTCGACGGCACGGCGTGCGGGCCCTGCCTGCCTCTGGAAGGCCCGCGCGCGCCGTGCCGGCGGCAGCAGGCGCCTCTGGGATCCGCTGCGATTCACGCGATGCCCGGTCTTTTGCGCAACGGCCTTGGCACATGATCCGGATTGCCGGCACCACCCTCTCGCTTGGGTGGCACCGCAGGATGGTCATGTACAGTGATCGGAAGAAAGATCCGACAATTCCCGCAACAGGCTCGGATCGCGTGTTGGGTCGTGTGTTTGTGGCCTGAACACCACGTGTGGCCGACGGGGCGCCAAGACGGCACACGGGCATGGCCGTCTTGCGGTTTATTTTGAGCAGGCCGTCATGATGGTTTTACCATGCTTGTCAAAAAGTGATGCGGCAGGTATTGAGGGGAGTACATACATTAGACATTAGACAATATGCGTAATTGAAGAAAAAATTCCCACAAGTGTGTATAATGAACATGTGCTGGGGAAATTCCGAGGGGTTTTTGGAATTAATTACGTGCGGATGCGCGCAATTACGGCCGCGAATTAATTGCGGTGCTTGAATTATCTGGAAAATGTGGGAATTATGGTAACTGCGGCCGCGAAAAAGACCGGGCAGAAAACCGGCTTTTTCGCTATGCGTTCTTGGTGGTCGCCGCCGGCGGCCCGTTAGCGGCCCTTCCCGCCGCCCAAGACGGACTGCCAGTGGTTGTACGTGCCGTTTCTTAGCATGAGCCTCGCGTTGGCAAGCCCGCACGCGACGTTGAACTCGGCGTTGAAGTCCTCGAGCGTCCCCTCGTATACGGAGGAGACGCGCCTGTAGTGCTTGACGGACGCGATGGCGTTCTCCACCACGACCCTCTCCTTGGACAGCCTTTTGTTGTGAGCCTTTTGCCTCTTGGTGAGCTCCCCGCCCCTCGGCTTCCTTATCGGGGTCACCACTTCGGCGCCCGGCAGGTCCTTGCCCGGTGGTGGGGGCCCCGCTAGAAGGAGACCGATCGGCGATTCACACTTTGGCAGCGGGAGGCAGGACAGAGTATGACAGACAAGAAAACCAGATTCACCCCGGACGAAAAAGTCCGCATAGTGCTCCAGACGTTCAACCCGGAGATCAGCATGGCGGAGCTGTGCCGCCAGCACAACCTGGTTCCGCGGACCATATACAACTGGAAGGAAAGGTTCCTTGAGGGCGGGCGCAGCTCGCCTGAGGGCTCCAACGCGGGCAGGCGGGAGCGGCTGCACGGCAGGGAGGTGTCGGACCTCAAGAGGATCATCGGGGAGTACGCCGTGGCCAACGCGGCCCTAAAAAAAACGCTGGAGGGAGGCAGAGAATGAGCGCGGCGGCGATGATGCGCGACGTGGTCGGGCTCAACAGATCCCTCCGGCTGTGCGGAGTGTCCAAGAAGGCGTGGTACTACAAGCCGAGGCCGAGGGACGTGCCCCCGGACCCGGCCGTACTGGGCACGATACGGAGGATCGCGCCGCAGAGGCCCGCGTACGGCACGCGGCGCATGGCGGCGCAGGCGTCAAGGGAGCTGAACCGCCCGGTGAACCGGAAGGCGGTGCGGCGCGTGTTCAAGAGGCCGGGCCGGAGCGAGCCTGCACGCGCGAAGAGGGAGATCACCAGGTCAAACAGGAAGGTTCCGGACCCGGACAGGCCGAACCAGTTCCGGGAGTCGGGCATGTCCTACACATGGTGCGGAACCGACGGCCGGTGCTACTGCTTCAACGTGGTGGACGCGTTCGGCAGGAGGCGGGCGTCGCTCGTCCTGTCCGACAGGGCCACCCGGCACGAGGCCATAATGGCAGTAAACAACGCGGTGGCAGGCGCCAGGCCGCCGATCCCGGGCCTGACGCTTCGGGCGGACAACGGCTCCCAGTACACCGGCAGGGACTTTCGGGCGTCGACGGCCTCGCTCGGGATATCCCCGGAGTACATCTACGTGAACACCCCCGAGCAGAACGGGCACGTCGAGTCGTTCCACAAGACCCTCAAGGGGGAGTACGTGTGGCCGCGCGAGTTCCAGAGTCTTGAGGACGCGCGGGAGGCGCCGCGCGCGGCCTTTGACGGCTACCGCAACGAGAGGCCGCACTCATCGCTGGGATGCATGGCGCCGTCGGGGTTCCTCGAGCTGTGGCGGCAGTGGCAGGACGGCCGCGGCGGCGCCGAGACCGGGAAACAACGGATAATCGGGGGGTGGGAAGTGTGAACAAGATGATGCAGAAAGTGGCATCCATGACAGGGGACCACTCCACCAACGATTGATGCGGGAGAATCTCAAACCCAGCTGTGTTTCCCAATCCCGCCGTGCACGCCGGGCGGGCGCCGCGGCCGCTAGCCGCCTGCCTCGAGCAGCGCCAGCACGTCTGCGATCTGCGGCCACAGCGGGCTGCTGTATTTCCCGGAGTTGGCGCGGGCCTCTGCCGCGGTCATCGGGCTGTCGTGCGTAATTTCGCCGAACGCTGCAAGCACTCGGTTCCAGCGGTCGACGTGCTCGTGGCCGTGGTGCGACTGGGCGGCCTGCGCCTTTACCTTGGAGACAAGCGCCGGGTCTATGGCGGGCTGCTGCTGCCGCTGCTGCTGGTCCCGCTCCGCCGCCGCCTCGAGCAGCGCCAGCACGTCTGCGATCTGCGGCCACAGCGGGCTGCTGTATTTCCCGGAGTTGGCGCGGGCCTCTGCCGCGGTCATCGGGCTGTCGTGCGTAATTTCGCCGAAGGCGGCGAGAACGCGCGTCCAGCGGTCGACGTGCTCGTGGCCGTGGTGCGACTGGGCGGCCAGCGCGGTCACGTTGGCGACCAGCGCGGGGTCTATGGCAACCACCGGGGGCTCCTGCACCTGCTGCAGTCCAAACGCCAAATCAGGAGGCGGCGTCATCTGCAGCTCTTGCGGGGCCGTGCCGTTGCCGGCGTCCGGTATGTTCAGGGTCATGCTGGAGGGTGCGCCCAGGGTGTAGCCGTCACCGGGGTTTATCGTTAATGTGACGGTGTTGTTGCCGTCTACGATGTTGTCGTTGATTGTATCGACTTGAAGGGTATAAGAGCCGCTTGTGGGGATTATTATGGTGCGCAAGCCGGCGTCAGATGCGTTGAGCATGTTGCCGGTGTCAGACAGCGTCACGTTGACAGGCAACGGCGCCTGAAGCGGCTTGATAGAGCCTGCGCCTATCCCAAATGACACGGGGTCGCCTTCCACCCCATTGCCGCTGATGCCGATTGACACTTCAGGAGGCGGAACCTCGGCAAGTGATGTAAAGGGAGTTATGGTTCCAGCGGATGAGTCGTCTATCTGGTACGTCACACCCGACGGGGAACTGATCCCATAGCCGGTGCCCGGAAGCAATGTAATAGTGACCGTGCCGCCCCCCTGGTTTCCCGCGGTTGCCCCCCTGAGGGGAATGGAGCCGGCCGCACTTGCACCCTGGCCCGCTGCAATGGTGGCGGTAAAGTTGCCCGTCTCACTAGCGAGCAGGTAGTTGTTTGTCTGTGCCACGTTGTAGTTTATGGTGAGGTCCGAGCATGCCAGATATCCTGATTTGAACAGCCCGCTGATCGGTATGGTGGCGCCGGGGCCCTCCCTTATCGCGAGTTCGTTAGGGGAGGTGGGCCTGTCGATGTATACTCCGGGGCCGTCCGGATGCGGGCGGCGCTCGTTCGGCTCCACCCTCTTGGTGGTCGTGGTGCCCTCCTTTATCTGGTACCCGGTGCCGTCGAGCAGCGTGACGTCTATCCAGTGGTCGCTGTCGGAGTCGCAGTCCCTCTTCGTGTCCATCACGTAATAGCCGGCGCCGCCGTACACGTCAAACGTGCGCACGTGGCCGTCGGCGCTGTCGAGTATGCGGCCGCTGTCGCTGGTCTGGAACCTAACCTTCAGCGGATCCGGCCCGCCGTTAAATTCGGAGTACGGCGGCTCCACGTACACCGAGACACCCACGGGGCGGCCCTCGAAGTTGTTGGTCAGGGCGCCCAGCGACACGCACGGGTTGCCTTTGGTGCACTCCTGGGACGGCGGGGACGACGGGGGGTCGAGCGGCCCGGGGTCGTTGTCGCGCACGACGGTGGTGGAGCTGGACATGGATCCCAGGACGTAGGCGAGCTCGTCGGTGCCGCTCGGGAGTAGGGTTACGGTGACGGTGCTGTCGCGCTCGTCGGTGTCGTCCTCGACGGTAGCAATAATAAGATCGCTAATACCGGTGCTGGTCAGGCTAAAGTCGCCCCTGCTGTCCGCGGCCAGGGCGCTCCCGCTTTCGGTGACCCTGTAGTTGATCGTAAAGTTGGCGCCACTCACGCTCGCCAGTAACGTAAAGCTCAAGTCGGCGCCCTCCGTAACCACGGAGGCGCCGGATGCAACGCGGAGCAACGGCAGTGCGACGACCCGGGGCTCGCCGTCGGCCACTACCCTGAACACCGGCGATATGCCGTACGAGTAGCGGGCGGTCTGCTCGCGCTGGCCGTGCTCGTTCCTGCTGGCGGCAGACGCGCCCGGCGTCCCGCCGGCGTAGAAATCATCATAATTGTCGGCGATCCTGTCGCCCCCGACCCAGTATATCGGGACGCCGGCGCCCTCGGTGTAGGTGTGCCGCCTGACCTCGTCGCGGTCGGTGGCGCCGAACTTCAGCACCCGGAAGTGCTCCGAGACCCCGTGCAGGCCTGACCCGGCAGCCATGTCCCGGATGTCGCCGTCGTCAGGGAAGGTGGCGACATCCGGCGTGAACAGCAGCCTGAACATGTCCCCAACTGCCAGGCCGTCCGGGGCGTAGGCCCAGTCCGACGGCACCGCCACTACCTGCTGGGCGTATGCGCGGTCGTCGGCCGCCGCGAGCGCGGACGCGCCGAGCACGGCGAGGGCCGCCAGCGCGCACGTCCTCAGGGCGCGCGTGCGCAGTGGGGCCCCCCCCCCCCCCCGCGGCGCGGCGGGGGGCGGGGGGCGCGGCGCGCCCGGGCGGGGGGGGGGGGAGTGGGGGTTGGGGTTTTATATTATA
>JAPPIP010000035.1:13399-16466 GCA_028820595.1 Nitrososphaerota archaeon
CCGGGGGGGGGTTTGGGGGGGGGGGGGGGCCCCGCGGGCGGGCCCGCCCCCCCCCGGGCGGGGCCCCCCCGGGCCCCGCCCCCCGGGGGGGGGGGGGCCGCCCCCCCCCCCCCCGGTGCGCGGGCGGTGCCGCGGGATCCCTGTATCATGCCCTGCACATGGCACGTGTCGTATATAAGATTTCCCGACAGGAAATTTTGTTTCCTAATTCTGCCCGTGGACGCCCGTCCCTGCGGCTTTGCGACTGGGCATATTCTAATTTGATCAATAAAATTTAACAAAACGGCCAAAGGGCGCTCCTGCAGGCATTGAAATGTTTATGGCGAAAGCTAGACATGATGTATCCCACACCCGTATGCCCGGACAGACGCCAATGCCTGTTCGCGGCATCGGCATTTAACCATGACTCGACCCGCCCTCCGGGAGCCTGCCGGAACGGCGCGGCCGGCCTGTGATGATTCGGCGGATTGGGGGTTGAGGGGCCGGCCATGAGCCGGACCCCGGGAGCCGCGGCGCCAAGGACGGACAACGAAAAGTACGTCAAGCGCGGCGTGGACCTGATCACAGAGTACGACCCGGAGTGGGAGGATGGCGCAAGGCGCGCAAACGGGGGCAAGGTCGGCGCCCCGTACCGGTACGCGGACGCGCTCATCATGCTGGCCGCCGGCGTCAGGGTCGCGCCGGGGGTCCGGTACAGGCAGCTCCGGGGGATGGTCGGGAAGATGATGGGCGGGGCCAACACGCCCGCGTTCAGCCAGCTTTGCAAGCGGATCAACGGGCTTGACGCGGACATCCGCTGCGATACGGACGGGACGGTGTCGGTGTCAGTGTCGGACAAAGGGGGGGATCGAGGGTGCTGGCGCTCGACGCGAGCGGGCTCAAGCAGCACAACAGGGTGGAGTGGACGAGGGCCAGGTGGAAGGTGAGGCGGGGATTCGTGAAGATGCACGTGCTGGTCGACACGGAGACCATGAAGATACTCGCGCCGGGGGTCACCGACGACTCCGTGGGGGACTCGGCCATGTTCGAGTCGCTGCTCGGGCAGGTCGCGGACGCGGGCGGCGGCAATACGGAGGACGGCGCGCGTCACGCGTAGCCGTCCGCCGCGCCCTGTTCCGACTGCGACGGTCCGAGATACGAAAACCTCCTCGCGTCCGGCGTCCCCCCGCTCGCGTCGTTATGCCGCGGCGGCACCCGCGCGGGCCGCGACATTCCCGACCTTCTGCTCGGCGACGCCGCGTACGGCCCGAGGAAGAACATTGCCGAGTGCGCGCGGGCCGGCGTGGCCCCCGGCATCGCGCACGCCATCAACGTGACGGCGCGCGGCAGGGAGTCCGGCGATGCGTGGGGCATATCGGCAAGGGATCGGATGGGCGGAAGCCCCGACGCGACGCGCCTGGACCTGGTGGGCGGGGGGGGAGAAGAGGGAGAACCAGGCGTACTGGAAGGCCAGGACAGGCTGCAACAAAAGATGGGTCGTGGAGGGCGTGTTCTCGATGTTCAAGCGCCTGTTCGGGGGGCACCTCATGGCCCTCAAGTGGGAGAGCATCGTGCAGGAGGTGAGGCTCAAGGCGATACTGTACAACAAGTGGAGGGACGAGTCGATGGAGCGCGAGGCGGGAGGTGGGACTTCCTGATGCCATGACGACCGTGCAGTCGTCGGACAGAGACTCGACGGGCATGCAGAGGGCGAATTAGGAAACAAAATTTCAAACCCCGGCGCAGTCCAGCCCCATGCGCCACGTCTCAAATGTACCCATTTAGCGGAGCCCCCGGGCTGCAAGGGCGGTGCCGCAGCCGCGGCATGCGTGACGGCCGGGCCGCGGCTCCCCCGGCAGGACGGCGTAAGGGGACCTGCTGCAGAACATGCAAGAATGCCGCGTACCGGCCTCGGAGTGGCAGCTGCGCGTCCAGTCACTCGGCGGTGGGCGCGTCCGACTCGTCGGGGATGTTCTTGGACTCCTCGCCCCACCCGGGATCGACTGTATCCCAGAGCGAGCTGAGCGTCGCAGGATCAAGCTTGGTCTCGCCCAGCACCCTGTTTCGCACCGCAAAGAAAAAGTTCACCATGGCGTCAAGCCCCCCGTCGGCATGAATCTCGCGCCCAATCTCAGTTATGCGCGACTTTTGCGCGGCAGCGTCTGCAGAATCCGGCGCCTGCAGGCACAGCATAAACAGGTCCACAAGCTCCTCCTCAAGCATAAAGTCCAAGCAAGTGTCGTGCCGTGGGTTTGCTTTTTAGCGTTGCGGATTGGCCCAAGAGCCGGATCCCGCAAAAGATGCCACTCGCGCAAACCCCGTCGGAGGCCGCGACGGAACCAGCAGGGTGGCGTGCGGGCACGCGCACGTCAGTCTGGCAGATGCTGCAGAAGAGCGGCAGGGGATTCGGGGGAGGGGTTGTGGCAGGGGGCGAGGCCCAGAGCGCGCGCAGTTATGGCCCTATCTCAAGTGGGATCTGTTTTCCGCCGCTGTCCCATGCAAATACCGACTTGTCCTCGTACGGAAAGCCCACAATCACGGAGACGAGCCCAAAAAAGTTGTGCAGGTCGGTCACGGACGGCGTGGCAGGCCCGCTCGGATGCGAGTGGACCATGCCGATATAGCTCATGTCAAACGGCAGAAAGGAGTGCGGAAACCCCGCAAACGTGGGCCCCGAGTGGCTGAACGGGGGAATCACGAGTCCGTCCACCGTGATGACGCCGTTTTTTGACTTGCCCTTTAGTATCAGGACGCCCTCGTTTGGGTGCTTCATCTGGCAGTACGACAGTATGCTGTCGAGTACCTCGCGGTGCAGCACCACGCGCCGCTCGTATTTTGTCCTTTTGAAGAACATGAATGCAATAGATAGTGCGAGTTTAAGAGTATGGCGCTGCAAGAATGCATGCCGTAGGGTGCACGCAAGTAGTTTGGCACGACGCCACAAGTCACACCATGCGTGCAATGCCAGTCCAGAATGGCGCCCCGCTGCAAATTGCGTCGGCATGTGTGAAAGGCGCACATAATACCCTCTCCTCCCTTGGGGGGGGGGGGGGGGGGGGGGGGGGGGGGGGGGGGGGGGGGGGGGGGG